>JASHRZ010000763.1 GCA_030037055.1 Alphaproteobacteria bacterium | reverse complement strand
CTGGCGGAGCGTCGGCAGCGCCGCCATCAGGCCGGCGGCGTCGTCCGGCAGCATCGAGCGCACGAAGCTGCGGTCCTTCTCGTTGTTCATGCGCAGCGCGAAGATGGTGCTGCATTGGGACAGGATGGTCTCGCTGAGCTCCGCCGGGCGCTGCGTCACCAGGCAGAGCGAGACGCCGTATTTGCGTCCCTCCTTGGCGATGCGCGCGATCGAGCGGATGGTCGGCTCGAAGCCGGCGCTCTCGTCGCGCGGGATGTAGCGATGCGCCTCGTCGCACACGACCAGGATCGGAATCGCCTCCTCGCGCTCGCTGAAGAGCGCGAAGTCGAAGATCAGCCGGCACAGCAGCGACACCACGACGTTGACGATCTCCGACGGCACGGCCGAGATGTCGATGATGGTGATGGGCTTGCCGGCGACCGGAATGCGCAGGATGCGCGACAGGATGTCGCCGAGACTGTCGCGCAAGGTCAGGCCCTCGAACATGAACTGATAGCGCCGGTCCTTGCGCAGCGCCTCGATGGTCGCGAGCAGCCGGATGTAGGGCAGCGAGCTGTCCGGGCGGTCGAGCTTGCCCATCGCGTCGGTGATGCGCTTTTCCAGGTTGTTCATGCGATAGGGCACCGGCGTGTCGACGGTGAGCTGCGCCAACTTCGCCGCGTCGTCGCCGATATAGTCCTGCTTCGCCTGGAGGATCGCGTCCTTGAGGATCGGAATCTCGCGCGAGCGCGCGATCGGATCGTGCGAGCACAGCACCTCGCAGGCCTCCTCGAAGCTGAGCAGCCAATAGGGGAGCTGCAGCCGGTCGGGAGTCATGCGCTCGGCGAGGTCGGTGAAGGCGGAGGCGTATTCGCCATGCGGGTCAAGCAGCACGACATGGCCGTTGGGATGCGCCGTCAGCAGCGTGCGCAGCATCAAGGTGAGCGCGCAGGATTTGCCCGAGCCGGTGGTGCCGACGATGGCGGAATGCTTGGAGAGGAATTCCTGGGACAGGAGATAGGCGGGCCGCGCCGCGTCCTGGTGTATCGAGCCGATGGCGAGCGTCCAGGTGTTGGGCTTGGCGTAGATCAGCGCGATGTCCTCGGCCGTGGCGGCGAAGACCGCGGAGCCCAGGACGGGATAGAAGGAGATGCCGCGGGCGAAGCTCTGGATCCCCGTCTGCTCGCCCAGGAGGTCGACTTCGGCGACCGCCACCGACGCTTCGCCCGCGGCTTGCTCGAAGCCGAGTCGGGCGATGAAGCCATAGGCGGTGGAGCTCGCCATCGGCACCTTGAGGAGCGCGCCGATTTGCGCCTTGGCGTAGCCGGCCTCGCCGCGGAACAGCAGGCAGGAGAGCTTGAAGCCCGAGACGGCGATGACGGTGCCGAGCTGACCCGGCAGCCGCTCGGCGCCCCGCCCCGCTTGAACCGGGCCTATTCTTTCGCTTCCGTGCATGGCACCTCCGAGGCTTTGGCCGCCGAAGGCTAGTGAGAAATCCCTGCCTAATCCTTTCCCGGCGGCGCGGACGGCTAAAATGCCCGGCAATTCCCTCGCGCGGACCGACAATCGCCGGCGTCATACGCGCGTAGGTAGTATTCCGTATAGGTTTGCCTCCGGTGAAGCGCTAGAGGCCCCCGGCATTGATGACGGGCCAACGCATCGGCCCCGCGGGCAAGAAACACGAATGTATGACCAGCCCCTGCCGAGGCAGGACCGCGACGCGCTTCACCGACTCGATCTGGAACGCTGCCGGCAAGCGGAACGCGACGGCTCCGGTCGCGGCGCTTCGATCGCTGGCCCGCCGGAATGCGCGGCGGCGCAGAGCTACCGCGGCCATGTCTACGCGCCGGACCGCGTGCCGGCGTTGCCATTGCCCGATTGCGCGCTCGGCGAATGCCGCTGCCGCTACGTGCCCGCCCGGAAGTGATCGGCAGGCGCCGAGACGGCTAGGCCCCGCGCGCGCCAGGCGGCGCGGATTTCGTCGGTGGTCTGGCGCGAGAAGTCGAAGCAGCGGCCGGGCTGGCCCAAGAGATAGATGAGCCGCTCGCGCCAATTGGCGGCCGCCGTTACGTCCTGGGCGATCGCCACCCATTCATGCAGGGCGATGCGCAGCGGGTTGAAGCTGCCGATATTCTTGACGATGCCGTAGCGGCAGGGATCCTCCGGCGCCTCGGCGACGAAGCTGCCGAAGAGCCGGTCCCAGATGATGAAGATGCCGGCATAGTTGCGGTCGAGATAGCGCGGGTTGGTGGCGTGGTGGACGCGGTGATGCGACGGCGTGTTCATCACCGCCTCGACCCAGCGCGGCAGCCGACCGATGGTCTCGGTGTGGATCCAGAATTGATAGACGAGGCTCACGCCTTTCTGGAAGACGATGAGCGCCGGCGGAAAGCCGATCAGCGCCAGCGGCAGCCACAGCACCCAGTCGAAAAGCCCGCCGGTCCAGGTCTGCCGCAACGCGGTCGAGAGGTTGTAATGCTGCGAGCTGTGGTGGTTGACATGCGCCGCCCACCAGAAGCGGCAGCGATGGCTGAGGCGGTGGAACCAGTAATAGGTCAGGTCCTCGGCGAAGAGGATGAGGATGAAGCTCCACCAGGCATAGCCGAGGCTTGCCAGGCGGAACTGGTAGACCCCGTTGAGCGCGAGATAGGCCACGGCTCCGGCCGCGAGCCCGATCGCCAGATTGCCGAGCCCCATGGCGAGCGAAGCGGCGGTATCGCGCAGCTCATAGGCCGCCTTGCGCCGGCGCTTCGCCACCGTGATCTCCAGCAGCACCAGCACGATGAAAGCGGGGATGGCGAGCTCGACCGGATTGGCGAGCTGGGGCTCGAGCGTCATGCCACGCGCTCCGGCGCGGCGAGACGACGTGCCCAGGCTGCGGCCGCGCCCGGCAGCGCGAGTGCGAAGCGTCCATGGGTGAAGGCGCTGGTGTCGATCTCCAGAAGGTCGCCGGCGACCTTGACCCGCCGCAGCTCGCGGCGCTCGAGTGCGCGCACCACCACTTTGTCGCCGGCGGCGAAGACCAGGGCGAAGCTCCCGTTCGCGCCGGCGGCGAGCGCCGTGGCGGCATCGGCGTCGATGACGATCTCGGCCGCAGCGAAATCCGGCAGGTCCTCGCTGAGCCGGGCCAGCACGAGCGCCCGGTCGATCCTTGCGCGCCGCGCCCCGCCGGTGAGCCACACGGCCGCCAGGATCAGCGCGATGCCGATGAGCGGCACCAGCAGGCTTACCGGGTTCTTCGGGTCCATCCCCATACTTTAGAGCATGTCTCTTTCAAGCGGAATCGCCAAAGGACCCATCCCTCCGCGCGTGCGGCTATCTGATTCGGATATCTCCATCAGGTGCCTCGGATCGATGCCCACGCACGCGTAAAAAATCTTCTCCTCTCCACGGGCGGAAAGGAGAAGATCTTTGGGTCCGGGTTATCGACCGACGCCGCTGATCGAGATATGTCAACCCGATGGCCGCGGGGTGCAAGAGGGCTCTTGCCGCTGCGCCTAGTCAATCGGGATTTGGTCCAGGATCCCGAGTCGGGTCGAGCTTACATCGGCCATTACGTGAAGTCCTTGGCGGTAAACAGCGCGATCAGCTCTATGCCGGCTTCGGCGAGCTTTTCCCTGGCGCCTTCGAGGCGATCGACGATTGTGATGACGGCGGCGATCTGGCAGTCGTGCCGCTTGACCTCGTCGATCGCCTTCATCACGGAGCCGCCCGTGGTCGCGACATCCTCGACGATGATCACCCGCGAACCATCCACGAGATAGCCGTCGGCGAGACTCTTGGTTCCATGACCTTTTGCTTCCTTGCGCACCCAGAACGCCTGGAGCGGACGGCTCGTCCCGTAACTCTTGAGGGTGACGGCAAGCGCGATCGGTACGGCTCCCATGGCGAGACCGCCGATGTATTTGGCGTCGATGCCGGCCGTGCGCTCCAGGATCAGATCGGCCAGGAGATTGCTCCCCTCCGGGTCGAGCATTGCCGGCTTGAGATCAAAGTAGAAATCGCTCCATCTGCCGGAGGCGAGCTGAAACGGCTTCCCTTTCGTGAAGCAGCGTTCGGCGATGAGTCGGCGCAGCCGTTCGCGCGGTTCGGTGTCAGGCTGAGGTCTTGCAGCTTGAGCCATGGCTCCCCCTATCGCCGCGTCTCGGCGAGCGCCGCGATCCCGTGGCCGCGTTCCCTGTCGACTGTGGCGCCGCCGATCTTATCCGCACGATGGTGCGGGGCAATACCCGTCCGAGCTCCGGGGAAGCAATCGGAAAGGGCGCCATGTGATCCGCGTCGGCGACGCCGCCTCATTGCGGCGTCGCCGGCTTACGGTCGTCGCGCAGCCAGACATAGACCGCGGGGATCGCCAGCACCGTGAGCATGGTCGGGGAGGCGAGCCCGAAGACGAGCGAGATCGCCAGGCCCTGGAAGATCGGGTCCGTGATGATGAAGGCGGCGCCGATCATCGCGGCCGCCGCGGCAAGGAAGATCGGCTTGAAGCGGGTCGCGCCCGCCTCGAGCAGCGCATCGCGCAACGCGGCGCCTTCGGCGCGCCGAAGATGGATGAAATCCACTAGCAGGATCGAGTTACGCACGATGATGCCGGCGAGCGCGATGAAGCCGACCATCGAGGTGGCAGTGAAGGGCGCGCGGGAAGAGCCAATGGCCGAGCACGATGCCGATCAGGCTGAGCGGC
>JASHRZ010000762.1 GCA_030037055.1 Alphaproteobacteria bacterium | reverse complement strand
CCGACCGGTCCGCGCAGCTTGTCCACGGCATCCGACAGCGTCATGTCGCTCACCGGCGCCTTGTCGATCGCCAGGATGAGGTCGCCGGGCTTAAGTCCGGCGCGGGCGGCCGGCGTGTCGTCGATCGGCGAGATGACCTTGACCAGGCCGTTCTCCATCGTCACCTGCATGCCGAGGCCAGCAAACTCGCCCCGGGTCTGCACCTGCATCTCGTGGTATTCTTTGGCGTCCATGTAATTGGAATGCGGGTCGAGCGATCCCAGCATGCCTTTGATGGCGCCTTCGACGAGCTGCTTGTCGGTGACAGGCTCGACGTAATTGGCACGGACCTGCTCGAACACTTCGGTGAAGAGGTTGACGCCGACATCGCTCTTGTCGGCGGCGGTGACCGTGGCCGCATAGGGGGCGAGGGCGATGAGGGCGGCGGAGGCCGCGACTTTGAGGATGCGCATGGACCAACTCGTTGGTGGATTGGCTCAGATTGGTACGGCAAGGGGTGGCCTGTCCACTCACATCGAAGACAGTTTTAATCCGGCCTGAAGCGGGCGGAGTCGGGGTCAGCCGCCCACCGGATTGAAATCGTAGGTGCCGACGCCTTGCAGAAGGGCGAATTTGCAGCCGCCGCCGTCCTTGCCGGCGACGCGATGGGCGCGGCAGGCCGGCACGGTGCAGCGCCCGCCGGCCACCAGCTCGAAGCGCTCGTGCGGCGCCCTCGTCTCCACCACCATTGGGCCTTCGAGGCAGATCACGTGATCGTGGACGGCGCTGTGCCAGTGCCACGGCACTTCCTGGCCGGGCGCCAAGGTCAACACGACCATGCGCAGCTCCGGCGTCTCGGCCACCATCTCCCGCGCTGCGACGGCATAGTGGGGTGCGCTCTCGGTCGCGGCCATGTTCGCCTCCCGATGGCTCAAGCTTACCGCCGCCGGCGGGCGGGGAAAAGGCCGCATGCGGCAAGGCTGCGAGCGACGAGCGCATGTTTCGTTCAGCCGGAATCATCAGCGGACAGTCGGCCCAAGTCGTCCGCCGATTGATCGGCCGGTCCGACCGGGGGCGATCGGGCTCGAGCCGGATTCGGCGGTCCGCCGCTTCCTGTAGCAGCGCCGCCAGGAGCTGCGCGGGCCTTTCACCTGATCAAATTTCCGCTGCATGGATGTCGTGCGTCCTTCGAGACGTGATGCTGCGAATCGCTCCTCAAGGATGAGGTTAGAATGAAACGGGCACCATTGGCTGATGCCATCCTCATCACTTCCTCATCCTCTGAGGAGCGCGCGTCTCGAAGGACGCACGATATCCATGCAGTCAAACGCCGAGATAGACCTGGCGGATGTAATCGTCATGCGCGAGCGCGTCGCTGGTGCCTTCGCACGCGATGCGGCCGTGCTCCATGAGATAGACGCGGCCGGCGATGCCGAGGGCGGAAAGCGCGTCCTGCTCGACCAGCAGGATCGCCGTGCCGTCGCGCTGGATCTGGCGGATCGATTCGAAGATCTCCAGCTTGAGGCGATGAGCGATGCCGACCGAGGGCTCGTCGAGCAGCAGCAGCTTGGGCTTGCCCATGAGCGCGCGGCCGATCGCCAGCATCTGCTGCTCGCCGCCGGAGAGCGTGCTCGCCTGCTGGCGCGAGCGCTCGCGCAGCACCGGGAAGAGGCCCCAGACGCGCGCGAGATCGGCGGCGATGCCGTCCTTGTCGTCGCGCAGATAGGCGCCGAGCTGCAGGTTCTTGAGCACGCTCAGTTCGGGGAAGAGGCGGCGGCCCTCGGGGCAATGGCAGATGCCGGCCGCCACCACCTTGTGCGCCGGCAGGGGATCGAGCGATTGCCCGTCGAAGCCGATATGCCCGCGGCTCATCGGCACGGCGCGCGAGATCGCCTTGAGCAACGTCGACTTGCCGGCGCCGTTGGGGCCGAGCACGGCGACCAGCTCGCCCGCCGCGACGCTGAGGCTCACGCCGTCGAGCGCCAGCGCCTTGCCGTAATGCACCACGAGATCGCTGACCTCAAGCAATGCCAAGTGGCGCCTCCGTCCTGCCGATATACGCCTCGACGACGCGCGGATGGCGCACGATCTCTGCCGGCGGTCCGATGGCGATAATCTCGCCGAAATCCATCGCGATGACGCGCCGCACCAGCTGCATGAACTCGCGCAGCTTGTGCTCAATGATAAGAATGGTAAGGCCCTCTTCGGCATGGAGCTTGCGGATCAGCGCCGAGAGCGGCTCGATCTCGTTGCCACCGAGACCGGCGAAGGGCTCGTCGAGGAGCAGGAGCTTGGGTTCCGTGGCGAGCGCGCGGGCGATCTCGAGCCGACGCAGGTCGCCGTAAGGCAGCGCGTCGACGGGGGTCGCGGCCTTGGCGCCCAGCCCGACCTGACCGAGGATGCGCCGCGCCCGCGCCTCGACGCCGCCGCTATGGCGCACGCGCGGCGCGAGGCAGCCGACGCTGACGTTCTCGAACACGCTCATGCCGCGGAACGGGCGGCAGAGCTGGAAGGTGCGGGCGAGGCCGCGATTGACGATGCGGTGCGGCGCAAGCCCGGCGAGCGACCCGCCCTCGAACTCGACGGTGCCGAGATCCATGGCGATGAAGCCGGTGAGCAGGTTGAAGAGCGTCGTCTTGCCGGCGCCGTTGGGGCCGAGGATGCCGGCGATCTCGCCCGCCTCGAGCTCGAAGGAGACGTCCTTGACCGCGACGAGGCCGCCGAAGCGCTTGGTGAGGTGCTCGACCTTAAGCAGGGCCGTCATGGCGTCCCGCGCAGGCGGCGCCAGAGCGGCGCGACGAGCCCTCCCGGGCTGAAGAACAGGATGAACATGAGGATGATGCTGTAGACCCACAGGCGATACTCGCCGAGGCCGCGCAGCAGCTCCGGCAGCAGCGCCAGCACGATGGCGCCGCCGACGGGGCCGTAGATCGAGCCCATGCCGCCGACATAGACCATGATGATGAGCGTGATGGAGAGCGCCACGGCGAAGACGTCGGGCGTCACCGCCTGTTGGTAGTCGGCATAGAGCGCGCCGCCCATGCCGGCGCAGGCGGCGCTGATCATCAGCGAGACGATCTTGTAGAAGGTGATGTTGATGCCCGCCGCCTGACAGGCCGCCTCGTCGCCACGGATGGCGCGCAGGATGGTGCCCCAGCTCGACTGCGCCAGCGCCAGCAGCGCCGCGGTGGTGAGCGCCAGCGCGAGGAGGCAGAAGTAATAGGTGGCGAGGGGATCATCGAACAGCGGATCGAGGCCGGGGATGCCTTCCTCGCCGCCGGTGTACTGCCAGAAGATGCGCGTCAAGCGCTGCATGATCGTTGCCGCCGCCAGCATGGCGAGCGCAAAGTAGGGCCCGCGCAGCCTGAGGGTCGGGAATCCCACGATCAGGCTGAAGAGGACGGCGGCGAACGCGCCCGCCGGAAGCCCCCACCACGGGCTCAGATCGAATTTGCTGTCGATGAAGGCGGCGCTGTAGGCGCCGGCGCCGATGAACAGGGCATGGCCAAAATTCTCGCGGCCCGTGAGCCCCGACATGAAGTCCCAGCTCACCGCCCAGATGCCGAAGATCAGGCTCACCGTGAGGATGCCGGTGAAATAGTCCGACCGCGCGACCAGCGGCGCCAGAGCGAGGATCGCGAGCACCGAAACCGCGCCGATCGCATCTTTGTTGAGCCGGCGCATGATCCGCTCAGAACGCCGCGCGCTTGCCGAGCAGTCCTGCCGGCCGCAGGATGAGGGTGAGCAGCACGGCGATCAGCGACACGATCTCGGTCCAGGCGGGCGAGACGGTATAGGCGACGATGGTCTCGCTGTAGCCCAAGAGCAGCGCCGCGAGAATGCTGCCGGGGATCGAGCCGAGCCCGCCGACGATAACGATGGCGAAGGCCTTGACCATGGGCAGCAGGTCCATGGTCGGCTGCACCGTGAGGAAGGGCGCGGTCAGCACGCCGGCGCTGGCGGCGATCCCCGCCGAAAGCGCCATCACCAGCGAGTACATGCGGTTGGCCGGGATGCCCATGTATTGCGCGCCTTCGGGATCCTGCGAGATCGCCAGGATGGCCAAGCCGAGGCGTGTCCATTGGATGAAGAGGTAGAGGAGGCCCAGCACGACGATGCCCGCGGCGAGCGTCAGCAGCCGTTGGCCGCTGATGTCGAGGCCGGAATAGGTCCAGGTAGCGGTGACGAAGGCGGGGACGTTGCGCGCCTCGGACCCGAACAGGATGAACATCCCCTGCTCGAAGATGAGCGCCACGGCCAGCGTGATCATCAGCACGGCGAGAGCGGACTGGCGCAGCGGCCGCACCAGCAGCCGCTCCATCCCGGCGCCGAATGCCGCCACGAACAGCACCGCCGCCGCCGCCGCGAGCAGCAGCGGCCAGTGCAGCAGGCCGGTCATGACATAGGCCGAATAGGCGCCAAGGCCATAGAAGGCGCCATGCGCGAGGTTGAGGATCCGCGCGACGCCGAAGATGAGGGTAAACCCCACCGCCAGCATCGCGTAGATTGCGCTGGTCACCGCGCCGTAGACCAGGATGTTGAACACCGCCCTTATGCCTTAGAGCCTGTTTCGGACATTGGATGGGTCTGTGTTGCGCAAGGATGGGGCGATGTTAGGAGCGAGGCCCCGGCGATGCCTTGCGCATCGTCGGGGCCGAGCGACGCGGCAGCGTCCCATCCTTGCGCAACCCGAAGGGACATCGTCCTTTGCCGCCGGGCGCCGTCGCTCGTCGCTCACGATGCTCGCGCATCGCCGCCCTCCTCGCTCCTAGCCCGACGCCAAATGACGATGTCGCAGACCCGTCCCATGTCCGAAACAGGCTCTC
>JASHRZ010000761.1 GCA_030037055.1 Alphaproteobacteria bacterium | reverse complement strand
GCTGCGGGCCCCAGCCGCCGCCGAGGAGCCGGTCGTCGCCGCTGCCCTTGAGCCGCCGCACTGGGCGGCACCGCGTCGGTCTCGCCAGCGTCGCGGCTGCCGGCGTGCTCGGCCTTGGCGCCTCAGTCAGTAGCGCTGCGCTGGTCTCCGATTGGCTCGCCAGGGCTGCGTCCTCACCATCGCCGCTTGCCGGCGGGGCCAGCGGCCAGCCCAGCCGCCTGCTGGACAAGGTCAGCGCTGCGTCCAATGAGCTCGATTTCAGCTTGAAGGTCGCCTCGGCGGCGCAGGCCAAGTGCCTGGACATACATATTTTGGTCCGAGCGGGAACGACACTGACGGCCATATGGTGCGGGCGACCAAGCTGCCGGTCCAATAAGCCCCGGGGCGGTTTCGGGCTTGCCAAAATCCCTCAACGGCCCTATGTAAGGGCGCTCTTAAGCAAACCTCACGCGGGGATGCGGCGGCTTTCGCCTCGGCGCGAGCGGCTGCTCCGGTGTCGGCATCGAGCCGATGATCCCCCGCGGCGGCCCAACCGGAGAAGGATGACAATGGCAATCCCCGATTTCACCATGCGCCAGCTGCTGGAAGCCGGCGTGCATTTCGGCCACCACACGCGCCGCTGGAACCCGAAGATGGGCCCCTACCTCTTCGGCGTGCGCAACGGCGTCCATATCATCGATCTCGAGCAGACCGTGCCGATGCTGCATCGCGCGCTGCAGGCGGTGCGCGACGTGGCAGCGCAGGGCGGGCGCGTGCTTTTCGTCGGCACCAAACGCCAGGCGCAGGAGGCGATCGCCGAGTCGGCCAGGCGCTGCGGCCAATACTACGTGAACCATCGCTGGCTCGGCGGCATGCTCACAAACTTCAAGACGATTTCGCAATCGATCAAGCGGCTGAAAGAGCTCGACGAGCGCGTCAACCAACCGAGCGCCGGCCTGACCAAGCGCGAGCTCTTGGAGCTGACGCGCGACCGCGACAAGCTCGAGCGTGCTTTGGGCGGTATCAAAGAGATGGGCGGGCTGCCCGACATTCTCTTCATCATCGATACCAACAAGGAGGCGATCGCCGTTCAGGAGGCGAACAAACTCAAAATTCCCGTCGTAGCGGTGCTGGACAGCAACTCCGCTCCCGACGGCATCGTCTTTCCCGTTCCCGGCAATGACGACGCCATGCGCGCCATCCATCTCTATTGCGAGCTGGTGTCGGGTGCGGTGCTGGACGGGCTGCAGGCGGAGCTGGCCGGCTCCGGCGCCGATCTCGGTGAGCAGGTCGAGCCGCCCGCCGAAGCGCCGCCCGCGGCCGAGGCGCCTGCCGGCGTGGAGGAGCAGGCGACGGCCTGAGCCGCGCCGCCAAGACAAGAGAGAACGGCGGCGGCTCCTGCCGCCGTTCTTTTAGGACAAACCGGAACCCAGGAGATAGCATGGCCGAGATCACCGCTGCGCTGGTCAAGGAGCTGCGCGAAAAGACCGGCGCCGGCATGATGGACTGCAAGCGCGCGCTGGGCGAGACGCAAGGCGATCTCGAGGGCGCGATCGACTGGCTGCGCAAGAAGGGCTTGTCCGCCGCCGCCAAGAAGGCGGGCCGCGTCGCCGCCGAGGGCCTGGTCGGTGTCGCTACGCGCGGCCGGCAGGGCGCGGTCGTCGAGGTCAACACCGAGACCGATTTTGTCGCCCGCAACGAGACCTTCCAGCATTTCGTGCGCAGCGTGAGCGAGCTCGCTCTCGGTACTGGCGACGATATCGAAGCGCTCAAGGCAGCGGCGTTTCCGGCCACCGGACGCACGGTCGCTGACGAGCTCACGCATATGATCGCCACCATCGGCGAGAACATGGCGCTGCGCCGGGCGCGTCGGCTCGAGGTCAGGAACGGCGTCGTGCTCTCCTATGTCCACAACGCGCTGGCGCCCGGCCTGGGCAAGATCGGAGTGCTGGTGGCGCTCGAATCGACCGGCGACAGCGAGAAGCTCGGCACGCTGGGCAAGCAGCTCGCCATGCATGTGGCGGCGGCGAAGCCCGACTACCTCGACGTCGCGTCGGTCGACCCCGCGGCGCTCGAGCGCGAGCGCGACGTCCTGCGCGAGCAGGCGCGCGCCAGCGGCAAGCCCGAGGCAATCATCGACAAGATGGTCGAGGGCCGGCTGCGCAAGTTCTACGAAGATGTCGTGCTGCTGGAGCAGACCTACGCCATCGACGGCGAGCGCCGGGTCGGCAAGGTGGTCGAGGCCGTCGCCAAGGATCTCGGCGCGGCGGTGACGGTCGCGGGTTTCGTCCGATTCGCGCTCGGCGAAGGCATCTCCCGCGAGCAGGGCGACTTCGCCGCCGAGGTGGCGGCGGCGGTGAAGCCGCGCTAGCCAGAGACAAGACGGCGGACGGGGCGTCGTGTATCATGGCATCGACGTGGGACATTGGAGCGCCATGCCCGTAGACCCCATTTATAGCTCGGCTATCCGCTACCGCCGCGTCCTGTTGAAGCTCTCGGGCGAGGCGCTGATGGGCGATCAGGGCCACGGCCTCGATCCCAAGGTCATCTCGCGCATCGCCGCCGAGGTGAAATCGGTGCATGGGCTGGGGGTCGAGATCTGCCTCGTCATCGGCGGCGGCAACATCTTCCGCGGACTGGCCGGGGCGGCGCAGGGCATGGAGCGCGCCACCGCCGACTACATGGGAATGCTCGCCACCGTCATCAATTCGCTGGCGATGCAGAGCGCGCTGGAGCGTCAGGGGGTGGTCACGCGCGTGCTGTCGGCGATCAGCATGCAGGCGGTGTGCGAGCCCTATATCCGCCGCCGCGCCATCCGCCACATGGAGAAGGGCAGGGTGGTGATCTTCGCCGCCGGCACCGGCAACCCGTTCTTTACCACCGACACCGCCGCCGCCTTGCGCGCCTCGGAGATGGAGTGCGACGCTCTGCTCAAGGCGACGAAGGTCGACGGCGTCTACTCCGCGGACCCGCACAAGGACCCGCACGCCGAGCGCTACGACCGGCTCAGCTATCTCGACGTCCTGTCGCGGGATTTGGAGGTGATGGACGCGGCGGCGATCTCGCTGGCGCGGGAGAACGAGATTCCGATCCTGGTCTTTTCGATTCTCAGGGACGGCGGTTTTGCCGACGTCGTCACCGGCCAGGGCCGCTTCACGATCATCACCGAGTGAGAGTGGAGGCATGAGCGAAGAACAAATCATCAAAGACCTCCGCCGCCGCATGGACGGCGCGCTCGAGGTGCTGCGCAAGGAGTTCGCGGGGCTGCGCACCGGTCGCGCCTCGGCGAGCCTGCTCGATCCGGTGGCGGTCGAGGCCTATGGCAACGCCATGCCGCTGAACCAGGTCGGCACGGTAAGCGTGCCCGAGCCGCGGCTGATCATCGTTCAGGTCTGGGACCGCGCCAATGTCAAGGCGACCGAGAAGGCGATCCGTGAGGCCGGGCTCGGTCTCAACCCGCAGACGGAAGGGCAGACCATCCGCGTGCCGATCCCCGATCTCAACGAGGAGCGGCGCAGGGAGCTCACCAAAGTCGCCGCCAAATACGCCGAGCAGGCGCGCGTCTCGGTGCGCAACGTGCGCCGCGACGGGATGGACCTGCTGAAGAAGCAGGAGAAAGACCACAAGATCAGCCAGGACCAACACCGCAAGCTCGACAAGGACATCCAGGCGCTCACCGACGAGACGATCAAGAAGGTCGACGGGCTTCTCGCCCATAAGGACAAGGAGATCCTTCAGGTCTGAGCGCCATGGACACTGTCGCTACCCCTCCGTTGCCGCCGCCGCCCGCGCATGTCGCCATCATCATGGACGGCAACGGGCGCTGGGCGAAGTCGCGCGGCCTGCCGCGAATCGCCGGCCATCGCCGCGGCGCCGAGGCTGTGCGGCGCACAGTCGAGGCTGCGGGCGAGTTCGGCATTGCCTATCTCACACTCTTCGGCTTCTCCTCGGAGAATTGGAAGCGGCCGGTCGACGAGGTCGACGACCTCATGGGGCTGCTGCGCCACTATATCCGCGCCGAGATCGCCGAGCTCCACGCCAGGAACGTGCGCCTGCGCGTCATCGGCGAGAGGCGACGTCTGGCGCCGGACATCGTCACGCTCATTGACCAGGCCGAGGCGTTGACCTCGGGCAATGGCGGCCTCACCCTGACGATCGCGCTCTCCTATGGCGGGCGCGCTGAGATCACCGCGGCGGCGCGCGCGGTCGCCCAGGGGGCGGCGCAAGGCCGGCTCGCGCCGGAGCAGGTCGACGAAGCGGAGTTCGCGCGGCACCTGCTCACCGCCGGCATGCCCGATCCCGACCTCCTCATCCGCACCAGCGGCGAGCAGCGCATCAGCAATTTTCTGCTGTGGCAGATCGCCTATGCCGAGCTCGTCTTCACCAGCACGCTGTGGCCCGATTTCGGCAAACCCGATCTCGAGAAG
>JASHRZ010000760.1 GCA_030037055.1 Alphaproteobacteria bacterium | reverse complement strand
TCTGCCGTCCAGACCCGCGTCGGATTGTCGGGATAGTAGGTGTAGCCGCCGGCAAACACCTCGTTGCGATTGCCCGACGGGTCGAAGAAATAGATGGTCTGGCCGCGGGTGATCCCGTGCCGCGTCGGGCCGATATCGAGCGAGATATTGTAGCGCGCGATGATATCCGCGGCATGGCCGACATCGTTCCATGACTCCAGCATGAACGCGGCATGGTGGAAACTGCCGGAACGCGCGTCTTTCACGAAGGCGATGTCGTGCGCCTTGTTCGAGCAGGTCAGCCAGACGGCGAGCGTGCCGTCGGGCGTGTCGGCCTTCTCGGCCAGCGAGAAATCGAGGACCTCGGTGAAGAACTTGGTCACGCCGTCGATGTCCGGACCGTAGAGGAGCACATGGTCGAAGCGGGTGACGCGCATCCCGCGGGGGTCGTCAGGCCAGACGTCGGGGTTCTTGATCGGCGGCGCCTTGTCCGACCGCTCCATCGTGGCGAAGAGTTCGACGCGGTGGCCCGTCGGCACCACGAAGCTGATCCTGCGACCGACACCCGGCTGGTCGCCGGCAGGGATCTCCTCCGTCCTGACGCCCGCCGCCTCGATGCGCTTCTTGAACGAGTCGAGATCGGCTTCGCTTGCCACCTTGAAGCCGACCATGTCCATGCCCGGACGATCGGCCTCGCGCAGTATGATGCTGTGGCGGTCGAATTCGTCCCAGGCCCTGAGATAGACCCGGCCATCGTTGCCGCGGCTCACCAAGTCGAGGCCGATACGGTCGATGTAGTGCTTCATGGCGGCGTCCAGGTCGAGAACGCGAATCTGGACGTAACCTGGCCGCAACACTCCCTTCAGTGACATGGCATTCTCCTCTTTCCTCGGTTGCCTTGTTTTCGTTGCTCCTGCGCTTATCGGCCCCGGCCCGCCTTGCGTGCGGGGACCAGCGTTAAATCGCTCAACGGGAAGAGCCGGCAGGCCAGCACATATCCTTGGCGCTCCTCCTCTTCCGTCACATGCGCCCGGCTCATCCGCTGGGTTCGATACGCGCCCGAGCGCACCTGCACCCGGCAGAAGCCGCAGCCACCGCCGCGGCAGCCGATGGCGATCGCCTTTCTTCCGCACCGCTCCATGGCGATCAGCACCGGGGTATCTTCGGCGCAGTCGAAACCGATTGGAGCACCTTCGACGACGATCGTAAATCGCCGGGGGCCGGTTAGCGGCGGTTCAAGCGACCCGGCGGCTTCCAACGTCAGATCCTCTTGAACAATGGACTTCGCGCGAGGCTGGCCTTTCCATCCGCTGCCGTCGCGAATTTTTCCGTGTAGATGTCGCGCTCGAACAACCGCCCTTTCATCAGCACGTTGATGCACGCCTCGATCATCAGGGGCGGGCCGCAGAGATAGGCTTTGTGACCGGCGAAGCGACCGCCGAAGCGGCGCTGGGCTACCTCATGAACGAAACCGATCTCGCCGTCCCATGCATCGCCGCTCTCCGGCGCGGAAAGCGCCGGCACATAGGTGAAATTGCCGTGGCGCTCGGCGAGCGCGCAAAAAAGGTCGGCGAAGTAAAGATCCTTGCGGCCGCGAACTCCGTGGATGAGGACCATCGGCGCGCGGCAGCCTTCGGCGAGGAGATCGAGGATCATCGCCTTCGGGCTCGACAGGCCCGACCCACCGGCGAGGAAAATGATGGGCTCGGGCGCCGACTTGCGCACGAAGAAGCGCCCGTAGGGGCCGCTGAAGGCGAGCCTGTCGCCGACGGTCAGGCCTTCGTGCAGCCAGGCCGTGGCCTTGCCGCCGGCGACGCGGCGCACATGGAGTTCGAGCATCCTAGGATCGGCCGGCGGATTGGCGAGCGAAAACGCTCGTCGCCCGGGAACCCCGGGGATCTCAAGGTTGATGTACTGGCCGGCCTGGAACTCGATGCCGCTGCCGTCGAGCTCGATCCAGATGCCGCGAATGTCCGGCGTGAGCATCCGCGCCGCCGCCACCCCTCCAATGAAATCGCGCACGGGATAATGACGGGCATCCGGATCCTCGTCGATATCCGCCTCGATGACGGCATCCGAGCACAACGTCGCCGAGCAGGCGAGCGCACGCCCTTCGCCGCGCTCAAAGTCCATGAGCGCGAAAGACGAGGCCCCGCCATGGTCGATCTCGCCCTCGATCACGGAGACCTTGCAGGTTCCGCACAGCCCATGGCCGCAGGCATGCGGCAGCCAGATGCCCGCCCGCAGGCATGCGTCGAGAATGCTCTGCCGATCCGCCACCGACACTGTCTCGCCGATCGGCTCGATCCTGAGCCTGTGCATCAATGGCCTCTGGCGCCGCAGGTCAGGAGCAGCTGTCCCTGGGTCCCTTGAGACCCGGCGTCCAGAACCGCAGCAGCGATTTGTGGCGGATATCCTGATCCCTGAGGGCGCGACCCGGATCGGGCGTGAACGGCTTGCCGTCAAGCGTCCAGCGCACGCTGGACCAATCGATCTTCAACCAATCCGGATGCATGCCGTAGAACGGCGGCAGCACGTCCTTGAGAATGGCGCCGAACGGCATGTCGGGCGGAAGTGGAAAGGCCAGGGCCGCACAGAAGCTCAGATGGTCTTCCCAGTGGAGATAGACCAGCTGGTTTCCGTGGAAGTTCTCGACCCGGTCGAGTACCTCGCCCTTGTAGCCGGGCTTCAAGGCGACAACGGACATTTCATCCTCCCTCAATCCTCGCAAGCCGCGCCTGGCGCGCTTTGCCTATTCGGCCGCCTGCGCTACGTGCCGGCCGGCCATCCATTGATCCCACATCTTCTGCTCCGGCGAGCCCGCGTAATCGAGATTGTCCGCGCCGAGATTGAGATGGTACCACTTCAGGACGTCCTCGACCGAGGCGCCGCCGCAATTGCCTTGGAAGATCTGATGGACGGGCAGCCAGGACTGCACGAACTTCTCGGGCTCCTGGTCGAAGATCTCCTTGCAGCCGTCTGAGCAGAAATGATAGCGATCGCCGCCGAGCTCGCTCGAGCGGAAGCAGATGGTCGTGGGATCGTCCGGCTCGGTGAACGCCATGGGGATCTGGCAGAGGTTGCATAGCTGCGGGAGGGCATTGTTGTAGAAGCGCTTTCCCGCACGCGCCATATCGCGCCACATCAACAGCCGCGGCCGGTAAAGCTGATCGAAGGTCTTGGGATACTTCTCGGACAGCCATCGCATGTGCTCGTCATCGATATCCCAGGTGTGGAACGCGGCGGCGTGGGTGTAATTGTAGAAGATGGCCCACACCTCGTGCGAGATGCGGTCCTTCTCCTTGCGGGCGACATCCTCATGCTTCGGCGGACGAATGCCGTAGCGGCCGAGATCGGCGAAGAGCGCGCCACCCTGTTCTTCGTAATACATTTCCCACGCCTCGGCCCAGGACATGACCTTCTTGGGCAGCATGTAGTCCATCATCATGCCGACCAGGCTCAAGAGCCGGTAGCCGCGCCAGAACCACTTGTCGATCCAGCGCTGGACGATTGGCAGATTGGCTTCATCCTGCTCGAGAATGAACTTCACGACCTCGAGCCCGAGGGTCATGTGCCGGGATTCGTCGGACTGGGCCGAAAAGCCGAAGGTCACCGTTGCGAGATCGCCGTTGTACGCGGCGCCCGACATGAACGGCACGAACAGGAGGTTGGTCAGAACATACTCGAACGAAAACGAGATCGCCGTGAGAAACTCGAAAGGACCGGCGGTGACTGCATCGTCGAAAAACGACTTCGGCACCGAAAGGTACCACACGCGGTCATGCATGTGCTGCCAGTCATGCATGCCGTCGAAGAACTTGTTGTAATGACTGATGGTGTGGATCTGGGTCTGGGCGTGGCGCAGCTCGTCGAGAGATTGCATCTGTGCAGCAATGCGCGGGCCGACACCGCGGAGATGACGGGCGACATGAGCGAAGTGACGATGCGCTTGGTACTCCAGCGGTGTGACGCCCTGGATGAAGATCTTCACCGCGTTGATGTATCGCGCATCAGTGATGCCGAGCTGCGCATTGTTCTGTGAAATGGAATCGATCACGGCATAGAGCTTGCGCTCCTTTTCGGCCTGGATCTTCCAATAGGCATCCATGGTGAGCCGGAAGGGATCTTCCCAGGCATCCCAGTTCTTCACCTTGATGCCCTCGAACTGGTCGTAGGGAAAGACTTTCTCCATCGGCTGGTAGGTGGTCTCCCAGTCGAGCCCTCGCGTCATCAGCGCATATTTCTGCTTCAGCCCGAGCTTCTTCGTGGCAGGCATGGCGTCCTCCCTCTCATTTCCACGCGAGGACGAATTGGCCTTCGTCCTCGTCGATGTTTCCCGAAAGCGTGATGAGGCTCAGATGAATCTCCTGGGTGTCCCACGCCCGGCCGATCTTCTTCGAGACGCTGTCGGCTCTGATTACCAGCCTGTTGGGGCAATCGATCTTGATCATCGAGGGATAGTTGGCCACCACCGCCTTGGGGTTGTCTTCGCTGATGGCCTCCGTGATTGGCCGCGCATCCGGGGTGTTCTGAAGCGTGATCGACACGTTTTGCGTCATGGCGGTTCCCCTTAAGCCTTGATGCCGAGCCCTGCCGCGCGGGTCATGAGCTTGTCGGCAATCTCTTCGACAGCGCTCTTGCCGGCGGCACCGAGCACGTGTTCGGCGAGTGGGCGTGCGGCCTCGGCTGCACGCCCCGCCCAGGCGGCAAACCACGCCGACACCAGCTGGGCGTTGGCATCAGACTCGGCAATTGCCGTTTTCACCACCGCATCAACCCACCGGGCGTTGTCGGCATACCATTCGCTCATGAACTCTGAGAGCATCGATAGCGGCACGCCATTGTGCTTCTGCCCCTCCGCATCGAAGCGGGCGAAAACCAGCGGGTGCATGACTCCGTCCATAGCGAGGTCTTGCGCGACCAGGGTCTGGAACCAGTCCGCCTCGACGAAGCTGTCCTCGACCATCTTGCGCACGCCCTGCCAATAGGACGCGTTCAGCCACAGATTTCGGCCCGCCTGCAGCGTATCGCCGGTGTTGCCGTCGATGGCGAGCCCGATGCGCGAGATGATCTGCGCCATCCCAAGGCGGTCGGCGCCACAGAAGGCCGATGCGGAAGTGATCTGAGTCCCGTATCCCCAGTCGGTTATGAGCTGGTTGTTGGCGTTGGCGCCCCACTCGTAGTGGCGCATGGGGATCAGATATTCCTTGACCTTCTCGAGCCAAGCGGGCTCGACATTGGCCAGCATCGCCCGCTCTTCGATGAAGTCGAAGTTCTTGTCGATGGCCTGGAGCATGGCCGCGCGCGACATGTTGTATGTGCCGTAATAGAGCTGTCGCGGATCCCTGAACTTGTACCAATCCGCCATGACGATTTTGGTTCGCCGGGGATCGAAGATCTGAAATTCGGGCTGGTAGAGCGGCCGATGGTGGAAATTCGTCGTCGCCTGAACGTCGTAGCTCGCCTCCTCGTAGCGCGATGCCGGCCGATCGGCGCCAAAGCGGCGGGCGATGTGAGAATAGGTCTGACGCCGCGGCTCGAGGGTCAAGCCTTGGATGTCGATGTTCACGTGGGTTCCTCCCAGAGTGATGGCCGACGCCTCAATCAGCGCGGCTTGCCGGTGGATTTGACGGAATGCTTGAGACGCTCGAATGCCCCTGCGACCCCGGCGGCCGGCGGCAACGGAGCGGCGTCCTGCTCGGCGCAGAACGCGACGAATTCCGGGTAGGGCAAAACGAGTTGCAACGAGAGATCTTGGTCTCTCAGCAAGAACTCGAATTCAACGAAACGGTCTCCGCGGACGCCGACGACGCGAACTGCGCGATCTCCCAAGCCAGGAGCCAGGACCGCCATCGCTGCTCCTCCCCTTCATTTTATTTTTTATGAGGATATCCTCGCGATCTCGCTTGTCAATGAAAATGTCGAGATTTTGGACGAACATCGGAGCAACAGGAGTTTTGGCGAGATTTCTTCCCTGCATGGTGATTTTGGTCTATGGTGCCGCTCATCGGTAGCACCGTTTTTTCGGGCCCATGGGAACCAAAGGCGGCGCGGCGATGGACGAAGAGCGTTATCAGACCGACCAGACAGGGTCGACTGCAAGGACGATGGTCGAGGCGGCTTACGATCAGATCCGCCGCGATGTCCTTTCGGGCAAGTTGCCGCCCGGCAGCAAGCTGCGGGTCGAACATCTGCGGGCCGAGTATTCGGTTGGGGCAAGCACGCTGCGCGAGGCGCTCTCCCGGCTGGTGGGCGAGGCGCTGGTCGTGGCCGCAGGTCAGCGTGGCTTCCGTGTCGCCCCGATCTCGGTCTCCGACGTCACCGACCTCAGCGAATTGCGCAAATTGCTGGAGTGTCACGCGCTGCGGGAATCGATCGAGCATGGCGATGACCGGTGGGAAGCCAATGTGGTCGCGGCGTTCCACCGCTTGTCGCGAATCGAGGAGCGGGTCCACGAGAACCCCGAAGAGCTCGGTGACGAGTGGGAAGACCGCAATCGGGCCTTTCATGAGGCCCTGATCGCTGGATGCGCGAACCGCTGGGTGCTCCATTTCCGAAAAATTCTCTACGTGCAGTCGCTGCGATACCGTCGCCTGTCGCTGACCAATCGCTCGATCCCGCGCGATGTGCATGCCGAGCACAGCGCAATCTTCGATGCCACTTTGGCGCGCGATGCCGACCTCGCCTGTCGACAGCTTGCCGACCACATCGAGAAGACGAAGGCGGTCATTGCGGCGATCACGTCGCGAGTGCTCGCGGACCGAAGCGTTGGCGCTAGCGCAGAGGACGTCGCCCACGCCCCTCGTTCCGCCGAAGCGCAGGAAGCCGCCGATCAAGACGCCGCGGGACAGCCCGGCTGAACTCACGC
>JASHRZ010000759.1 GCA_030037055.1 Alphaproteobacteria bacterium | reverse complement strand
CGATAGAAACGCTCGTCCCAACGAGGATCGGCGGCGATGTCGATGAGCGCCAGGTCGAATTTGGCGCAGATGCGCTGCAGCTCGACTCGCTCTTCGAGCCATTCAGATCCATCTTTGGCAGCTCGGTAATCGCTCCTAGTAGGGAACAGCCAAATTGCCCCGTGCCCCGGCCCCTTCGCTAAAGCCGCGATCGATTTCTCAAAACGAGCGACTTGCTCCGTCGCAGCCCGTGATACCGGCGGCAGCTCGCTGGCGGGGGCGTTGAACAACCGCGGCCGAATGTAGCGATTGAAAACGTAGACCACCGCGAATCTCGGGTGATCGCGCGGAAAGATCGAATCGCCCCGCCACTTGCTCAGCTCGCCGAAGCCACCCTTCATGACCTCCCAGGCAAAGAAATCCGCGTGTTCAGCCACATCGGGATTGCGCTCAAAATAGGCAACCTCATTTATATTCGTCCAACCTCCGGCAGCAATCGGCCATATAAGGTACCGGCCGCCCAGCTTCGCCTCGATCTGCGGACCAAGCTTCTGGGGCTGATCGTAAGGGTTGCCGCCGTATACGATGCTGTTCCCGATCAACAGAAGATTCGGATGCCTATCCGGCGCCCAGGCGCTCGTGCCCATGCTCTTTTCATTGAAGATCCAAGCATTGCGGTGCAAAAACGATCCCGATTGATTTGGTTTGGGAATGTAGCCGATCTCGTTGTCGATATCGTAAATTGGAAAATCAGTGATTCCCGACAGCCGAGTGGCCGATTCGGTTACAATCAAGCAACCAACAGCGTACATCAACCAACGTGAGATGACCTTAGATTTCATCGTTCGCTAGGTTCTTGCAGTTCGGTCTTCCGCTCGCCTTCAGATCAATAAGAGCGCGCGCCAAACGGGTGGTCAAGGCTTCCTTATCAGGGAAACCGGCCATCCTCGACAATAACGCCCTCGGACAAGGTCCCGGCTGTTGCTGTTGCTGTTGCTGTTGCTGTTGCTGTTGCCGTTGCTGTTGCTACAGAGCCGGAACATACGCATGATCATCAGAGGCACAGGATATCGATTTCATGAGGCAGAAATGAAGACCACATCACCGCAATCGCGTTTCCGCGCGAAGCGCGTCCACCTATGAAGCTCCGCCCCCCCCGATCCCGGAAGCCCCGAGTGTTGATGCCCGTCCCGCATCCGGCACCGCCGGCCAGGGTGAGCGAGAGGCTCCACGCCAGCTGCTGCTGGGGGCTGCTGCTGGTGGCGCTCTGGGCGCCCCTGCCCTTTGCCAGCGCGCGGCCTTGGGCGTGGGGGCTGCTGGCTTTGTTGGTGGGGTTGCTTGTGACGGCGCTGTCGATCGCCGAGCTCATCGGCGAGGGTGCGGAGCGGCAGCGTCTCCGGCCGCTGGCGTTGCCGGCTATCCTGTTTACGCTCAGCCTCGCCTGGGGCTGCGTTCAATGCCTCCCCTGGACCCCCGAGTCCTGGCAGCATCCTCTCTGGCAGGAAGCCGCCAAGCTGCTCCCGGCTCAATCCATGCAACCCAGCATTAGCATCGACCGGAGCGCGTCCCGCATGGCGCTGTTGCGGTTGCTCACCTATGGCGCCATCTTCTGGGTTGCCTTCCGCTGCGCTCGGGAGGGCGTGTGGGCGCGCCGTCTTGTCACCTTGGGAGCGGCGATCGCCACGATCTATGCGTGCTGGGGCCTCGCCGTCTACTGGACGGGCAATGGCAGCGTTCTCTGGTTCGCGAAATGGGCTTACCGCGGAGACCTCACCAGTACCTTCGTCAATCGCAATTCCTTCGCCACCTATACCGGACTCGCGCTGGTCACCATGGTCGGTCTGCTCCTGGACCTCATCGTTCGGAAAATCGATTTCACCCAGACCCGCAGGGCCGTCCTGACGGCCTGGACGGAGCTGCTGCGAAGCGACGCGGTTTGGCTCATCGGCGGCGTCGCCCTCGCCACCACGGCTCTACTGCTGACGCATTCGCGGGCCGGCGCCGCCTCCGCCGGCGTCGGGATCATCGCGCTTCTGGCCGTGGCTTTCGTCGCGCCGAGTCTACGCGGCCCCTGGCGGGCCTCCTTTGCGATCGCGCTCGCGATCGGCGGGCTCGCCGCCTTGCTGGTCAGCGGCACGGCCACCCTCGGCCGCGTGGCAGACACCAGCTGGGATGTCGAAGGGCGCAGCGAAATCTACGATCTCACGATGCAGGCGATCGGCAACACGCCGGTTCTCGGGACCGGCCTCGGAACCTTCAAATCGATCTTTCCGGCCTACCGGCCCGAAACGCTCGCTCTTCCGGTAGAGATGGCCCACGACGATTATCTTCAGAACATGCTCGAGCTCGGCATTCCCGCCGCGCTGACACTTTTTACCGTGCTGTTGCTGCTGGCCGCCCGTTGCGTCAAAGGCGTTTTCATGCGGCGGCGGGACGCCATCCTGCCCTGCATCGGCGTCGGCGCGACGGCGCTTGTCGCGTTTCATTCGTTGTTCGATTTCAGCCTGCAGATCCCGGCGGTCATGCTGTCGTACCTGCTCATACTCGGCGCAGCGGTCGCCCAATCAGCGCCGACGCGGCCCCGGGTCGCGTTCGAGCCTACCTGACATAGCGAAGCGCGCTTAGGAATTCATTGAGTGTGGCATTGTCGCCCTCAAGGGCCTTGATCACGATGTCGAGTCTTTGGGTCGATCGTACGACCCGCACGAGGTCGCCGGCGGCGTGCCGCGCGAGCATCTGGATCTGCTCATCGAGCTGGGCCTTGCGCTTGGCATCAAGAAGCGCGTACATCCGAATCGCCATCTCGCAGCGCAATGCCAGCAGGGCAGGCTCATAGCGCGCCAGCTCGATCGACATGGCCAGGGCGTCGACCGCCGACGGCGACGGGCCGTCGGCGAGGAGGCGGGCATTGGCGAGAGCGGCCCAGACCTTCGCGTCGGCGGGTGCTTCCGCGAGGCTCTGCTCGAACAGAATGCTCGCCGCCTCGAGCCGCGCGCGATCGATTTGCCCACTTGGCGCGCGGACGGCCAACCGCATCGTCAGCACGCCCTGGGAGAACCGATGACCCGGGTTGCTCCACCAGCGCTCCGCATCTCCGAACGCAACGATGCCGGCCGTCATATCCTCGGCGGGCACGGCTTCCAGCGCGGCGCCCCCGCAGGCCTCATACAGCCCGGCAACGGTCTGGGCGAGACCGCAAACGCACAATATGCCGCCCACCGCCGCCGCGGCCAACACACGCGACCGGAAACGCAGTCGCTTCCCCGACTGAGCCGGCAAGGGGTGGGAGGCCATATCCCCGACGGTTGGCGCGCCGGTCAAGAGACGCGCGCCGGCAGCCCTGCGCGACCTGCGCCGCTCACGTTACGCATCGGTACCATAATAGTTGCCATAGCGCCCGTAGTAGTAGCCGTGATCGCCGAAACCATACTTCGCGTGCTTGCGAATGTTGACACGCGTCAGTACGGCGCCTGCGAGGTGCCGGCCCTGGGTCTGCAAGACCCCGAGCGCGCCAAGCGCCACCGGCCTCGGCGTCCGCTCCCAGCGGATCATGAAGAGCGTGGCGTCGACCAAATGCGACAGGACGAGAGCATCCGTCACAGCCAGCACCGGCGGAGCGTCGAGAACGACGAGATCGTATCGCTCGCGTGCCGCCAGCAGGAAATTCCGCA
This sequence comes from Alphaproteobacteria bacterium, assembly GCA_030037055.1. Classification (GTDB taxonomy): domain Bacteria; phylum Pseudomonadota; class Alphaproteobacteria; order ATCC43930; family CGMCC-115725; genus DAHUYF01. The sequence continues at coordinate 3,883 of JASHRZ010000759.1, read as the reverse complement.
TATGCTGCGAGCCGAGCAGGTCCTGCGGGTTCGCGGTGCCGCCGCGCGTCGGGATGTAATGAAGGGTGGATTCGGCGTCCACCTTGACGAGTTGCGACAAGTCCGTGTCGTCCCGGAAATATTCGAGCAAGTCGGCATCGTCGGATTGACCGAGCGTGTGGCCGACCGTCGGGTGCCGCAGATCGCAATCGATGATCAGTGCACGGCCGCCCGAACGTGCCACGCTGCGTGCGAGCGAGATGGCGAAGGTGCTCTTGCCCTCTTGCGGCACGGATGACGTCACCAACACCACCTTTGGCGGCGAATCGACATTGGAGAAGCGCAGGGCCGTCCTCACGGAGCGTATGGCCTCGGCATAGTTCGATACCGGCTTCCGCAGTACGAGGTCATGCGGTCGCATCCCAGACTTCATCCCGGGCACGAGTCCGAGGAATGGGATCCCGGCTATTCTCTCGATCTGCTCCGAGCTGCGGAAGCCGTTGTCCAGAGTTTCGGCAGTGAAAGCGACGATGCCGCCGATGATCATCGACAGAAACAGCGAAATTCCGATCAGCAGCGTCGGCTTGGGAAACGAAGGTAAAGCTGGTACTTCCGCTTGCGAGACGAGCCGCGCATCCGCTTCTTGGATATCCTGCTGGCTCGAGGTCTGCTTGAAGCGGTTGAGGAAGGTCTCGTAAAGCACGCGATTGGCTTCCGCCTGGCGCTCGAGCTCGCGCAGTCCCACTTCGGCCGTGTTCTGACGCGCCGTCGTCTGCTCGAGGAGGCGCAACTGCTCTCGCATGGTGTTCTCGCGCGTGCGTGCGGCGTTCACCTCGTTGGTAATGCCGCGGACGATGTTATTGATCTCTTCGGAAACTTTCCGGTTGAGATCGGCGATCTGCGCGCGGATATTGATCATCGCGGGATGAGCCGGCCGATATTTCGAAGCGAGTTCGGCTTCCTGTTGGCGCAGCTTGGATTGCTGCTCCTTGAGCGCCTGGATGGTCGGCGAGGCCAGCACTTGGGATGCCGCATCGGCGCCGGCGGGGCCCTTGAGCATGTCCTGAATCTGCCGCAGATTGGCTTCCTTCTCCGCATGGTCGGCGGTCGCGATGATGAGCTGCGAATTGAGCTCGGAGAGCTGTTGAAGCGCAACGGTCCCGGTCCCGGCCCCGGCCTTGAGCGGCGACTGGGTCAGCCCGTGCTCGTCGCGATAGAGCTGCACCGCCCGATCGCTGGCCTGAAGCTTCTGCTGCAGATCGCCAAGATGCTCATTCAACCACTCGGTGGCGCGCCGCGTGGCGGCGAATTTCGCCTCGAGCTGCTCCAGCAGATAGAGATTGGCGTAGGTATTGGCTACGGACGCGGCGAGGTCGGGGTCAGGCGAGTCGAAACCTATCTTGATGATGTACGACCTGCCGTCATTGAAGATCGTCAAGTTCTTCATCAGTGCCGTAACGGCGGCGTCGAATTCGGTTCGCTTCTGTTCGTCTGGGCTCGCCGGCGAAGCGGCGTCGGACAAGCCAAAAGTATCATCAAGCCGTTGGAGCAGCGCGGGAACGGGGTTCATGCGCTGCCAGACCGTCGGCGTCGCCAAGCGCGGATTGAACAGCTTGTTGGAAACGAGATCGAGCTTTTGCGCGACCTTGGCGGCCAACGCCGGCGACTGCAGAACTTCCACCTCGGTGCGCACCACAGAGGCATCGGACTGAAGGCCCGATACAACGGCTTGGACATCGACAATTCGGGTTTGGCGCGTGTTCAGCATTATCTCCGCTTCGGCTAGGTAGCGGGGTGTCAGCTGAAACACGACGATCGTCGCCAGCACGGTCAGCAACGCCGTGCAGCCGAAGACGATGCCGCGGCGCCGCCCGAGGACATTCAGGAAATGGCGGAGGTCGAACCCGTCTTGCGCTTCCGGATGCATGGGTGCCGGCCGACGCTCAATGTGGTCGAGAGCCGGGCTGCCGTCGCTCGCCGCCCGCGAGCCCGGCATCGGTAGGAGTTCTGCCATTGATGCCGCTTTCCGCTATTGCCCTGCCGGCTCCATTTCATCGGCCATCAGGCTGAAAGAACCGTTAACATACACTGCGCCGGCGTGCAAACCCCCCCACCTAGAAAAATCGTTCCGGGACGCGAATGACGTCGCCGGGAAGGACCACGGTGTCTTCCGAGACCTCCTGCTCGCCGGCGCCGGGTTTCGACCCTCGCCGGATGAAGGTTTTCGAGCGGTTCGCCCGAGGCGTGTAGCCCCCAGCCAACGCAACGGCGTTCACCACCGTCATGCCGTTCACGAACGGATAGCTGCCGGGCTTCTGCACTTCGCCGAGAATGAAAAACGGCCGATAGTTGAGCACCTCCACATTGACACGCGGATTGATCAGGTAGTCCTTGCCGTAGGCGGTGGTGATCAGAGCCTCGGCCTCGCTAATCGTCTTGCCGGCAATCTTGACCGGGCCGATGAGCGGCAGCGCGACCACGCCCTGATCGTTGACATCGAAATCACCGGTCAGGTCCTTCTCGCCGAAGACGGTGACATGAACCTTATCGCCCGTTCCCAGCCGATAGGCAGGAGCATCATCGGCCAAAGCGCGAGGCGACAACACCGCGGCGCCGATAACGAGCAGCGCCGCGACCAGGAGGCGCCAGAGCCGGCTTCTAATCCCTATTCCCGGGCTCTTGAGGAATCGCGTCATGACCCGGCATCCCTCAGAAGCCGAAGCGCGCGCCAACCGAAGCGATCACCCGGTCGTAGCTCGCACCCACGCTCGACTGCCGCTCGCTGTAGTTGATATCCGAGATCAGCCTGATGTTGCGATTCATGAGATAGCGCAGCCCGATATCCGCGCCAAAGGTGTTATCGATTCGGCTTATGCCCACATAATCATCGCGGACATAACCGACCGCGGCCGATGCTAACAGGTTCCGCAGCAGCTCGTGTTCCGCCATCAGCGTAAAATTCGTCTCTCGCGATCCCGAGGCGCCAGCGAGATCCGTCTCGGCGACGGACTGCGACAACGAGCCCTTGAGCGAGGTCAACGGAGTTACGTTCCACAGGAGATTGCCGCCGCCGGCAAGGCCACCGACATTCGGGTACAGAAAGTTTGCCTCGTAGAGCTGGTCGAGATAGCCGACATAGAGCTCGGCGGTGACGATCCGCGTCAGCTCGATGGCCGACCCGGCGTCGACCTCGTAGCCATGCGAGTTGCGCCGGGCGCTGAAGCCGAAGGTGGCAAGCTCAAACTGGTCCTGCTGATTATATTGGCGGACATTGCCGAGCACGCGCAGGAAGGCCCTGTAGCCGGGGATGAACTCATAGGAGACCCGCGGCGCGACCACGTACTCGATACGGTCGCGAAACGTCTCCGGGACGAGCTGGCCCGAGAACGTCGCTTGATTGTTGTAAGCGTAGGAAGTGATCGTGGAATCGATGCGAAAGCCGATGCGGTACGTGTCATAGACATAGGCGAGATAGCCGCCCGTCACAGTGTATTGCACGGGGTCCTTGGCGTTGATGGGCGAATCCGGCGAGGAACGATCCTCATGCTGTAGCGCATAGCCGCCATCCGCGATAACGTATTCCTTGTTCGCGATATCGTAGCGGCCGTTCATATCAACGGAGCCGTTGTTCACATTTTCGGTGGTGTGCGTCACGTACTGCTTGAACTGCCCGTTGGCGGCAAAGTTGAGCGCGTTGCGGTTCCAATCGGAATTCACCGTCACACCCGGGCTTTCCGTGGTGTATAAATCGGTCTTGTCGCCCGTCGGCGTCGCGAAGATGTTGCTGTCCCAGGTCTCGCTAACGCTGATCGAGGGGTAGACGAGAAACGACCCTGCGCGGACGCCGAGCGGATCGTAATCCGGCCGAGGTCGGCTGAGCACCGTCTGACCCTCGGGTCCAACT
>JASHRZ010000758.1 GCA_030037055.1 Alphaproteobacteria bacterium | reverse complement strand
CAGCGTGTAGACCCCGATGGTGAAGGCGGCGCGCGCCCAGGGCAGGCCCACGATGCTGATCGCCATGAGGAGGGCGGCGAGCATCCAGGCGACCGCCATCCAGAGGCCGCCGAACACGATCCACAGCAGGTTGAAGACGAGGCTGGTCGGGCGCATCGGGTCCTCGCTCAGCGGCCGAGATCGCGGAACTTGCGGTGCAGCTCGAAATCGCCCGAGGCGACCTGGCTCTCCATCTGGGCGAGCCGGTCCTCGAGGTCGCGGAACTTGCGCTTCAACGAGGACAAGGTGTCGGCGGGCGCAGTGTTGACGCCGCGCCAGAACGCCTCCTCGTCGCGGCTGGCATAAAGCGCCGGCGGCTTCGGGCGCAGCACCAGCGCCAGGACGACATAGGCGGCCACCGTCGGCACGAAGAAGAAGACGAGCCCGGCTACGGCGATGAGCCGCACGACGATGGGCTCGGCGCCGATGTAATCGGCAATCCCGGCGCAGACGCCGGCGATGATGCCGCGATCGGTGTCGCGCCAGAGGCGAAAGCGCTGCGTGCCGTTGGTCCAGGCCATCCTGTCAGCCTCCTTGGCGCATGCGCCAGCCCGGCGCCTCGGCGTCGAGCACCTTCTCGAGCGCCTCGATGCGCCCTTCCATCCGTCGCGCGCTCTGCCACAGCTCGCCCAGCGCCTTCTCGTCGTCGCTCGAGAGCCGCCGGGCGGAGCGCCATACTGTGATGTAATGAAAGATGATCCAGAGCGGCGCGACGACCGTCAAAAAAATGATGCCCAGGACAAAGGCGCCGACATGCATGGCGGCGCCCTCCTAGCGCGCGGCTTGGGGACGGGTGCGGTTGCCGAGCCGCTCCTTCAGCGCCTTCAGCTCCTCCTCGACGCCGTCCTCGGCCTCGAGCCCGGCGATCTCTTCCGTCAGCGTCTGCTTGCGGCCGAGATCGAAGGCCTCGACCTTGCCTTCCATCTCGTCGAGCGCGCGCTCGACCTGCTCGAAGCGCGCGAAGGCGTCGGTGATGCGCTCGTCGTGGAGATGCGTGCGCAGCTTGATGCGGTTGGCGGCGGTCTTCTGCCGCGCGATGATCGCCTGCTCGCGCGCCTTGGCGTCGGCGAGCTTCGCCTGCAGCTTGGCGATGTCCTCGTTCTCTTTGAGGAGCGCGTCCTCGATCTGCTTCCTCTGGCTCTCGAGCCCGGCCACCGCCTCGGCGACCCGCGCCTTGGCAAGCAGCGCGCCCTTGGCTAGGTCCTCGCGGCCCTTGGTGACCGCAAGCTCGGCGCGGCGCTGCCATTCCTCCTGCTGGCCTTGCAGGCCGGCGAGCCGCCGCTCGATCTCCTTGCGCTCGGCAATCGTGCGCACCGCCGAGGAGCGCACCTCGACGAGCGTGTCCTCCATCTCCTGGATGATGAGGCGGATGATCTTCTCGGGATCCTCGGCGCGGTCGAGGATGGCGTTGATGTTGGAGTTCACGATGTCCGCGAGGCGGGAAAAGATCCCCATGGCCGTCATTCCCTGCTGCTGGGCGAACGCCGCCCGGATATGCCTTCCTTAGCAGGCCCCGTGCCAGACCCGGCGCTTTGATCCAAGCCCCTGGAAAGGAAGGGTTTTTCGAAAAAGCGCTTGCCGCCGACGGCGGTAAGCTTTAGACATCACGCCAATAGGTGGGAAAATGGCCCAAACATTGGCGTTATCCGCTAAACTCGATCCGGACCTGCCGCCGCTGGTGGGGGAGGCGCCGGAATTTCGCACCGCCCTGGCGCAGGTGTCGCGGCTGGCGGCGCTCGACCGGCCGGTGCTGGTGGTGGGCGAGCGCGGCACCGGCAAGGAGCTGGTGGCGGCGCGGTTGACCTATCTCTCGCCGCGCTGGGACAAGCCTTTCGTCAAGCTCAACTGCGCCACGCTCGCCGAGAGCCTGCTCGACAGCGAGCTCTTCGGCCACGAGGCCGGCGCCTTCACGGGGGCGACGCGCCGGCGGCTGTCGCGCTTCGAGATTGCCGATGGCGGCACCTTGTTCCTCGACGAGATCGCCACCGCGTCGCTGGCGGTGCAGGAGAAGATTCTCCGCGTCATCGAATATGGCAGCTTCGAGCGCGTCGGCGGCAACGAGGTGCATCGTGTCGACGTCCGCGTCATCGCCGCGACCAATGTCGACCTGCCGGCGCTGGCGGCGGCGGGCAGCTTCCGCAGCGACCTTCTCGACCGGCTCGCCTTCGACGTCGTCACCATTCCGCCGCTGCGCGAGCGTGCCGAGGACATCGCGCTGCTCGCCGAGCATTTCGCCCGCGGCATGACGCGCGAGCTGGGGCGCGAGGCGTTTGCCGGCTTCACGCAGGACGCGCTGGCGCAGCTCGCGGCGCATCGCTGGCCCGGCAATGTGCGCGAGCTCAAGAACGTGGTCGAGCGCAGCCTCCATCGCTGGCCCAGAACCGACGAGCCCGTCGGCGCCATCGTCTTCGACCCCTTTGCCTCGCCGCATCGGCCCGCCTTGCCGGCAAGTGCTGCACCGCTCCCGCAACCGCCTGTCTCCCGCCGCCCCCGCCAAAGCGGGGGCCCCGAGGCGCCGGTCGATATGCAGGCCGCGCCGTCGGAAGCGGCGCCGAGCAATTTTCTCCTCCGCACCGCTGCTTTCGAACGCGCGCTTTTGGCCGAGGCGCTGGCCGCGCATCAGTTCAATCAGCGCCGCACCGCGGCTGCCCTTGGCCTCACCTATGACCAGTTCCGGCATTACCTGAAGAGGCATGCGCTGCTTGGCCGGCGCTGAGCGGAACGGCGCGCGGCGATCCATGCTGGTGAAGATTTATGGTGAGGCGCCCGAGCTGAGAAGCGCTACAGCCCGGCCGAATGCATCGGCGCCAAGAAGACGCGGATTGAAGGCAACCCCGATCCCGACCACATCTCGACCACCTACGCCGAGCGGTCGAACCTCTCCATGCGGACGTTCATGCGGCGCTTCACCCGCCTGGCGCTCGGCTTCTCGAAGAAGTTTGAGAACCATTGCCACATGGTTAGCTTGTACGCGGTCTGGTACAACTTCGTGAAGATGCACAAGACGCTCAAGATGACCCCAGCAATGGCCGCGGGAGTGTCTGATCGGCTCTGGTCGATGGGCGATATCGTCGATCTGATCGAGGCGGCTGAGGCGCCCGCAATGGGCGATCGGTAGTCGGCTAGCTGTTACAATTCAAACTAAGGCACTATCCGACCCTGACACGATTTGCAGCGTCTTTGAAATCATGCTACGGCCCCGGCCATCGCGGTCGAGCCACTTGGTGCGGCCCGGAAGCCCTGCAGCCGCAGGGTCCGGTGATACCGAGTTCGCCGGATTGGCGCGAAATCGGTGGGAAAACAGCTATTCGGAGAGATTGATTATTATACAAGACAACCCGTGCCCGCCGCGGCGGCCTCAATCTGGACAGTTCCTGGACAGTCACCTGTTGCAATAACCTAAGGAATTCAAATAAATGCCCGTCTACCAGTACATCTATGTCATGAAAGGTCTGTCGAAGACCTATCCGGGCGGGCGCGAGGTGCTGAAGGATATCTGGCTCTCCTTCCTGCCCGGCGCCAAGATCGGCGTGCTCGGGCCCAACGGCGCCGGCAAGTCGACGCTGCTGCGCATCATGGCCGGCATCGACCAGGATTTCGCCGGCGAGGCCTGGGCCGCCGAAGGCGCCAAGGTGGGCTATCTGCCGCAGGAGCCGCAGCTCGATGCCGCGAAGGACGTGGCCGGCAATGTCAAGGAAGGTCTCGGCGAGATCGTAGCGCTGCTGCAGCGCTTCGAGGCGGTGAGCGCGCGCTTCGCCGAGGAGCTGTCCGAAGACGAGATGAACGCGCTCATCGCCGAGCAGGGCGAGCTGCAGGAGAAGATCGACAGCGTCAAGGGCTGGGAGCTCGACCGCACGGTCGAGATCGCCATGGACGCGCTGCGCTGCCCGCCGGGCGATGCCGAGGTGGCGACGCTGTCGGGCGGCGAGCGCCGGCGCGTGGCGCTCTGCCGCCTGTTGCTGCAGCGGCCGGACCTGCTGCTGCTCGACGAGCCCACCAACCATCTCGATG
>JASHRZ010000757.1 GCA_030037055.1 Alphaproteobacteria bacterium | reverse complement strand
GCGCGCCGCGGGCAAGCTGACGGTCACCGCGGTGCCCTGGCCGAGGGTGCTGGCAAGCGACAGCGTGCCGCCATGCAGCCGCACGAGGCGGTCGCAGATCGCCAGGCCAAGGCCGGTGCCGTCGTGCCGGCGGGCATGGCCTGAATCGACCTGGTGGAACGGCTCGACCACCCGCGGCAGATCCTCCGCGGCGATGCCGATGCCGGTGTCGCGCACGATCACCTGCGTCCGGCCGTCGGCATCGCGGCGCAGCTCGATATCGACCGTGCCGCCTCTCGGCGTGAACTTCACGGCATTGCTGACAAGGTTGAGCAGCACCTGCCGCAGCCGCCGCTCGTCGCCCGACACCGTCAGGGCCGGCAGCACCGTCTTGACCGCGACGGCGACCCCGACGGCGCGCGCCTGCGGCTCGACCGCGCGGGCGGCGCGCCCCGCCAGTGCGACGAGATCCACCGTCTCCTCGCTGAGGCGCAGGCTCCCGGCGTCGATCTTGGCGAAGTCGAGGATGTCGTTGATCATTGCCAGCAGGTGCTGGCCGCTATGCAGGATGTCGGCGGCATAGTCGCGATAGGCGGCGACGCCCATCGGTCCCAGCAGCTCCTGCTGCATGATCTCGGAGAAGCCGATGACGGCGTTAAGCGGCGTGCGCAGCTCGTGGCTCATCGTCGCCAGGAACTCGGATTTGGCGACATTCGCCGCCTCCGCCGCCTCCTTGGCGACGCGCAGCTCCTGGCCGGCGACGGTCGCCGCGGTCACCTCGCAGCCGGCGCCGCGAAATCCCAGGAAAACTCCGGTCGTCGGGTCGAAGAACGGCTTGCCGCTGACGCGCCACCAGCGTATCTCGCCCGACGGCATGGTGAGGCGCAGATCGAGATTGCGGAACGGCCGGTGACGGGCCAGCGCGGTGTCGAGCTGGGTCGCATCGTCGGCAACGGACACCATGCGGGCGACGCCCCCGGCCGACTTGCCGATAAGCTCCGCCGCCGGCATCCCCGTCACTTCGGTGAAGCGGTCCGACAGAAAGGTGAAGCGGCCGGCGGCATCGCGCTCCCAGAAGAAATCGCCGGCGACCTCGGCGATGTCGCGGAACCGCCGCTCGCTGGCGGCGAGCGCGGCGGTGCGCGCCTCGAGGTTGGACGCCATGCGGTTGAACGCATCGCCCAGCGTGGCGAACTCGCCGGCGGCCGGCGACAGCACGACGCGATGGCCGAGGTCGCCGCGTGCGAAGGCGTCGGCGGCGCGGCCGAGGGCGCGCGCCCAGCGCATGACGGAAAATTCCCCCAACAGCCAGGCGCCGGCGAGCGCCAGGGCGGCGACCGCGGCGAGCATGGCAAGCTGCCGGTTGGCGTTGCGCTCCGCGCCGCCGAGAACGTCGTCGCGCGCCAGACCGACCGAGATCTTGGCGCCGGTCTGTGGCAGCTGGGTGAAGGCAAACAGGCGCTCGACGCCGTCATGGCCGTGGCCCGAGGCGACGCCTTCGGCCTTGACCATCAGGCCGGGCATGAGCGGATGCGCGGCGCCGATCGGCGTGCCGACCAGCCCCGCCCCCTCGGGGTCGCGCGCCAGCAGCAGGCCGTTGCGTCCGATCACCATGGTGACGTATTGCGCGCCTTCGGCCTCGTGCTCGGTGCGGCGCTGAATCTCGGCGAGATCGATGGCGGCGACGACGGCGCGCCCCGACGCGCCGGCCAGCCGCCGCCCGGCGAAGGCCAGCGAGCGTTCGGCGCCGTCGAGCTGGAACTCGCTGACCTCGAGGCCATGGCCGGCGAACAGCTCGTCGACAAAGAGCATCGGCGGGGAATGCCGCAGCGCTTGCGCGCCGCTGCCGCACAGCACGATACCGTTGCGGTCGATGACATCGACCTCCGACGACCAGCGCACGCTCGCCACCAGCCGCCGCAACGTCTCGTCGCAATCCGTCGGCGTCCCTTCGGTCAATGCCGACTCGCGCCGCGCGGCTTCCAGCAGGAGCTCCGCCTCGCGCACCAGCGCATCGTGATTCTCCGCCCAGGCGCGGGCAAGCCGCAGCGCACGCGCCTGGGCCTGGCCGATGAGCTCGCCGCGCTCGACATGGACATAGCGCACGAAGAAGACCAACGCCGGCGTCAACGCCAGCAGCACGAGCACGATAAGCCGCCAGCGCAGGCTGATCCGCAGGCAGCTCTTGCCCTTCCAGGCCAGGGACATGACGGTGCTTTCTCCGGACTGCCGCAGCGGCCGATGCGAGCGATATCAGGAGGCTGTTAAGCAATCGTTAGTCACGTGCCGCGCGGGCGAAGGCGGCGGGGCGCTTTGCGGCGCCGGCACCGGCGCGCTAAACCGTTGCCCGGGGAGGATCGGAGGATGGATTTCAACGGCAGGGTTGCAGTGATCACCGGCGCGGGAAACGGCATCGGACGGGCAGCCGCCCTCGCCTTCGCCGAAGCGGGCGCCAGACTGGTGCTGGTCGACCGCGATGCCGAAGCGGGCGAGGCCGTCCTCGGCATCATCCGCCAGCAGGACGGCGAGGCGCGCTTCGTCGCGGCCG
>JASHRZ010000756.1 GCA_030037055.1 Alphaproteobacteria bacterium | reverse complement strand
CGCCGCCGCCGCGGCGATCGCCGCGCTGTCGCCGCGCAGTCCCAGCGCCACCCGCGTCGGCGCGCCGAGATCGATATCGGCTTCGGCGTTCAGCACATCGGCCGGCAACGACAGGAATACCGGTCCCATCGGCGGCACCAGCGCGGTCTTGGCGGCGCGGTGGACGGCGCGGGGTAGATCCTCAAGACGGCGCACCTCGGCCGCCCATTTGACGAAAGGCCGGGCGATGGTCGGCAGATCCGCCCACAGGATGGGCTCGGAGAAGGTAAAGCTCTGGTCGTGTTGGCCGGCGGTAAGCAGGATCGGCGCCTGCGCCTTCTGCGCGTCATAGAGCATGCCGAGCGCGTTGCCGAGCCCGGGCGCGACATGCACGTTGGCGACGGCGAGCTTGCCCGAGGCCTGGGCGTAGCCGTCCGCCATCGCCATTACCGCCGCCTCCTGCAGCGCGAGCACGTAGCGCAGGCCCGTCTCGACCGCGAGCGCGTCCATGAGCGGCAGCTCGGTGGTCCCGGGATTGCCGAAGATGAGCTCGACGCCTTCCTGCTTCAGCAGCTCGAGGAAGGCGCGTTTGCCCGAGATGACCGGCATTTCCGTATCCTTCCCTTGGCGCCATGCTATCGCTTGCAGACGCGGCTTGCTACTTCGGCGGCGGCCGGCGCGCTGCGCAAACACGCCGCCGCCCGCCGCATGGTTGGCGCGGCGGGCGGTGCATCGATGCAGTGCGTCGAAGCGGAGCGGCGCGCCGCGGTCGGGGTGCCGGCGAGGCCGCGACCCGGCGCTCAGGCTGCTCGCGCGCGGCTCAGATCGATTCCTTGAGTTCCTTGGCGGCGCGGAAGGCGACCTTCTTGCTCGCCTTGATCTTGATCGGCTCGCCGGTCGCGGGATTGCGGCCCATGCGCGCGGCGCGCTTGCGCACTACCAGGATACCGAGCCCTCCGATGCGGATCCGGTCGCCTTTCTTGAGATGCTTCACGATGAGATCCACCATGCTGCCGAGCACGGCCTCGCTGTGCTTCTTCGGCATCTCGTGCTCCTCGGCAACCGCGGCCGCCAAGTGCTTCAGGGTCACTGTCGACGAGGCACCCGCCTTTTTCTTCACTGCCATAGCTATCGGACTCCCTCTTCCGTTCCAAGGTCACAACGGCCTTCGCCAGCGCTACAGAATCATGGCGAGGCGCGTAAAGCAAGTGTTTGCGTGCCGCCGACGGCGCCTTTTCGCGCGCGCCGGCGGCGCTCGCGAATCGCCAGAAATGCCCGTCATACCGATGTTTTCGAATGTCCGCGACGCGCGCGCCGGACACCGCGCCCCTGGCTTCGAGTCGGCCGCCGTACTCGCGTGATGATGATGAAGTAACCGACGCTTTCGTTTCGGCGATTACCACAAATTAGCCATATCAAGACACGCTGTGGATGCTATCCGACACGTGCTGGACTTGAAAAACACTTGGTTCAAAAAGGAATTATTAACTTCTTGACCCGACTCTGTGCGATGTTCTCAACCTCTGGGAGAGATTTCGATGCGTAGAAAGAAGCATAAGGCGGCGCACAAATCGCACCGTCGCGCCAAGTGGAAGGCGGCGCGCTCGTCGGCCGCGATGCGCAAATCGCCGCGCCGCGCCAAGCGCGCGAAGAAGAGCCACGCCGGTCGCCGCGTCGCGAAGCGTCGGTCGGCCAAGCGGCACTAATCGCCTCGCAGTGGCCATCCCGGACTGCCCGGCGCCGACGCTTTCGAGCAGCGGCGCCGGGCAGTTCGTTTTTGCGCCTCGCTGCGCCCTCGCCGACAATCGGTTGAACGGCGTCCGGCTCGCCTCGACCGGATCGAACAAACAATAGAACGCCCGCGCACGCGCGCGCTAGAATATGAGCGTCTCGACGGTGCGCCCGTCGCATCGGCCGCGACGCGGCCGGCGCTGCGGCCGTCGGTCCGGGATAAAGCGAGCATGTCATCGACATACACCGCGACAGATGCCGCTTCCTATGAGCGGCTGATGGGCCGATGGAGTCCGCTGCTGGCCGACGCGCTCATCGACTTCGCCGGGATCGGCGTCGGCGAGGCGGTCCTCGATCTCGGCTGCGGCACCGGCAGCCTGGCGCTGGCGCTGGCGCGCCGCAGCGAGCCGCGCCGCATTCTCGGCATCGACATCTCGCGACGCTATATCGACTACGCCGCTTCGCGCAGCACCGATCCGCGCCTGGACTTCCGCATCGGCGATGCTGCCGCGCTGGCGCTCGCCGACGGCGCCTTCGACCGCAGCTTCGCGCTGCTGTCGCTCAATTTCATGACGGCGCCCGATCGCGCGCTGGCTGAGCTCTGCCGCGTGACGCGGCCGGGCGGCACGGTCGCCGCTGCGGTCTGGGATTTCGCCGGCGGGCTCGTCTATCAGCGCATCTTCTGGGACACAGCGGCGGCGCTCGATGCCGATGCCGTGCGCGCCCGCGCCCGCCAGCTCTCGAGCCCGCTCACCCGCAAAGGCGAGCTCGAAGCGGCGTTCGCCGCCGCGGGCCTCACGCATGTGGCGGCGCGGACGCTCACCATCCGCCAGGCCTATCGCGACTTTGACGACTACTGGCAGCCGATCCGCGCCGCCGAGGGACCGGTCGGCGATTATGTGAAGCGGCTCCCGCCCGACCATCTGGCTGCGCTTGAGGCGGCGCTGCGCGCGGCCTATTGCGCCGGCGCCGCGGACGGCCTCCGCAGCCTTGCCGCCAGCGCTTGGGCGGCCAAGGGGATCGTCGCCTGACAGCCGCGCGCGGCTGCGCTCGACCGGCATCACCTCGCCGAATAATTTTCTCTCGGTTGCGCCGGCCGCTCGCGCCGCCGCAGCGCCTCGCGCCAGAAGATGTAGAGGCCCGAGCCCACCACCACGCTGGCGCCGATCAGCAGGTCATGCGTCGGCCGGTCGCCCCAGACGAGAAAGCCGACGATCACCGCCCAGACCAGCGACAGGTAGTTGAACGGCACGACCGCCGAGGGGGGCGCGAGATGCAGCGACCGCGTCCACCAGTATTGCGCGACGCCGTTTGCGACGCCGGCCGCCGCCATGAGCAGCGCGTCCTGCAAGGTCGGCGTGGCAAAGCCGAAGGGCAGTAGCAAGGCGGTGAAGAGGGTGATGAGGCTGAGCTGATAGATGGTCAACGTCTCCGTCGATTCCGTGAGGCTCATGCGGCGGATGGCGATCGCCACGGTGGAGATCAGCACCGCATTCGCTAGCGCGAACAGCGCGCCAAGCTGCAGCGTGCCCGCGCCGGGCTTGGTGACGAAGAGCACGCCGAGGAATCCTACGACCAGTGCCGACCAGCGATGCGGCCCCACCCGCTCCTTGAGGACGAGGATCGACAGCAAGGTGGTGAAGAGCGGCGCCGAGAAGCTGATGGCGACCGCTCCGGCCAGCGGCATCAATTGGAACGCCAGGAAGATGCTCATCATCGAGCAGGTCTGCGAGGCGGCCCGCTTGACATGATCGGGCCAGCGCTGGGTGCGCAGCACGCCGAAGCCGGTGCGCGGCAGGATCAGCAGGTAGCAGGGGATGAGGGCGAAGAGCGAGCGGAAGAACGCGACCTCGCCCACGGGATAGAGCGCCACCTCCCACTTCACCAGCGCATTAACCCCGGCAAAGAGCAGGGTCGAGCCCACCATGTAGAAGATGCCGCGTGGGATGTGGTCCTGGCGCAAAGAGGGGAGGGCGGGGGTCATGTCGAAGTGCCGGCGATGCGCGTGCCCAGGATAGCCGAGACCGCCGCCGCCGATCGAGCGTCCGGTAGAGCCGCACGTCACAAGCCGCGGCTCATCGGCTATGCTATCCGTTTCGCGAGGAGAAGGCGATGATGCGCAGAGTCGGTTGGCTGATGGCCGTGGCGCTGGTGGCGGCCTCCATGGGGAGTGCGGTGGCCGAGGACGACGTCAAGCAGCGGATGGAGGCTGCCCGCGCCGCCGCCGCCGATTTCCAGAAGGCGCTCAGCGGCGAGCTGCAGAAGGCGATCGCCGCCGGCGGGCTGGTGAACGCCGTCGGCGTCTGCAACACCGCCGCGCCGGCGATCGCGGCGCGCATATCCGCCGAGTGGAAAATGACCGTCGCCCGCACCAGCCTCAAGCTGCGCCAGCCGCGCGACCGGCCGGATGCCTGGGAGTTGGCGCAGCTCCAGAGCTTCGAGCAGCGCAAGGCGGCGGGCGAGAACGCCGCGGCCTTGGAGGTGGGCGAGTATGCCGAGAAGGACGGCAGGCGCGTGTTCCGCTACATGAAGGCGATCCCGACAGGCGAGATGTGCCTCGGCTGCCACGGCACCTCGATCGTTCCCGCCGTCGCGGCAAAGCTCAAGACACTCTATCCCGAGGACGCCGCCACCGGCTTCAAGATCGGCGATCTCCGCGGCGCCTTCACCGTCACGCAGATGCCGTGAGCTTTCCGCCGCATGGGACGCACCTGCAGCCAAAACCGCACTAACTTACCGCAGCGATCTCGGCCTCTCGCGCCGCGGTGACGGCCGGGCGGTGGTCGCTGCCCAGCACGCAATAGACCGCCGGCAGCACGAAGAGCGTGAACAGCGTGCCGATCGACATGCCGGACACCACCACGAGGCCGATGGAGAAGCGGCTCGCGGCGCCGGCGCCGGCGGCGACCAGCAACGGCAGCAGCCCCACCACCATCGCCGCGGTGGTCATCAGGATCGGCCTGAGCCGCACGCGGGCGGCGCGCGCGATGGCCTCGACGCGGTCGAGAGACTCGTGGCGCTGCAGCTCGTTGGCGAACGACACCATCAGGATGCCGTGCTTGCTGATGAGCCCGATCAAGGTGACGAGGCCGATCTGGGTGTAGATGTTGAGGCTCGCCAACCAGAAGAACAGCGGCAGCAGCGCGCCGAACACCGACATCGGCACGCTCACGAGAATGACCACGGGATCGCGCAGGCTCTCGAACTGCGCCGCCAGCACGAGATAGATGATCATCAGCGCGAAGACGAAGGTATAGGTGAGCTTGTTGCCTTCGCGGGTGTATTGCCGGGCATCGCCGAAATAATCGTGGCTGAAGCCCCGGGGCAGCGATTTCGCCGCCTGCTCGAAGAAATCCACCGCCTGGCCCATGGTAACGCCGGGCACCAGCACCGCCTGGAAGGTCGCCGAGGTGAGCTGGTTGTATTGGGTGAGCGCGTTGGGCTCGGTGTCCTGGTCGAGCGACACCACGGTGGAGAGCGGGATCTGCTGGCCGCTGGCGGTGGTGACGTAGTAGTTGGCGAGGCTCGCCGGGGTCAGCCGGTCGGCGCGCGGCACTTGCGGGATGACGTAATAGCTGCGGCCGAAAAGGTCGAAGCGGTTGATGAAGTTCTCGCCCACCAGCACCGCCAGCGTGTCGGCGATGCTCTGCATGGTGACGCCGAGATCGTTAGCCTTGGAGCGGTCGATATGGACGTGAATCACCGGATTGTCGAAGCGGAGATCGCTGTCGGTGACGATGAAGAGCCCGCTCTCCCGCGCCGCCCGCTTCAGCTTCTCCATGGCGTTGTAGAGCGTCTCGTAATCGGCGGGCGCGTCGATCACCGCCTGGAAGGGCAAGCCCTGCACCGAGGTCGGCAGCGGCGAGGGCGAGAAAATGAAGGTGTTGATACCGTCGAGCCTGTTCACCGCCTCCTGCACGAGCGGCTTCAGCGCGAGCGTCGAGCGGCTGCGCTGATTCCAGGGTTCGAGCACGAAGCCTGAGAAGCCCTGCTGCGGGCCCTGCGTGCCGCTGATGATGAAGGTGCCGGCGGTCTCGGGGAAGGAGGCGTAGGCGGCGTTGAGCTGCTGGCTGTAGGCCTCCATGTAGTCGAGATTGGCGTACTGCGGCGCCTTGGAGAGGCCGAGCAGCACGCCCTGATCCTCCTCCGGCGCAAGCTCGGCCTTGGTGTTGAGGAAGAGAAAGGCGATCGCCGCCAGGATCGCGAGCGCGAAGACATAGACCACCGGGCGATAGGCGAGCACCTTCGCCAGCATCCTCGCATAGCGCTCGGCGATCGCCGCGAAGCCGCGCTCGATCACGCCGGAGAAGCCGCTCTGCAGCGCCTCGCGCTTCAGGAGCAGCGCGCACATCATCGGCGACAAGGTCAGCGCGATCACCCCGGAGACGATGACCGAGCCCGCCAGCGAGAAGGCGAACTCGCGGAAGAGCGCTCCAGTGATGCCGCCCAGGAGGCCGATCGGCGCATAGACCGCGGCGAGGGTCATGGTCATGGCTATGATCGGGCCGACGATCTCGCGCGCGCCGACCAGCGCCGCCTGAAGCGGCGTCTTGCCCTCCTCCATGTGGCGGTGGACGTTCTCGACCACGACGATGGCGTCGTCGACGACCAGGCCGATGGCGAGCACCATGGCAAGCAGCGTCAGCAGATTGAGGCTGAAGCCCAGCGCCAGCATCACCGAGAGTATGCCGACCAAAGACAGCGGGATGGTGACGATGGGAATGACCACCGAGCGCAGCGAGCCCAGGAACAGGAAAATGACGATGATGACGATCACCGCCGCCTCGACCAGCGTGCGCACCACCTCGTCGATCGAGGATTGGATGAAGACGGTGCCGTCATAGGCGATCTTCATGCTGACGCCGGGCGGCAGCGTGCGCTCGATCTCGCCCCGCATGGCGCGGATGTCCTTGACCACGCTCAGCGGGTTGCCCGTTGGGGTCACCTGGATGCCGAGGAAGACGGCGTGGTCGCCGTTCATCGACACCGCGGTGTTGGTGTTCTGCGGCCCGAGCTCGACGCGGGCGATGTCCTTGAGGCGGATGAGCGCACCGTTGCGCGCCTTCACCACCATCTCTTTGAACTGCTCGACGCTGGTGAGCCCGGTATCCGCGGTGACGTCGGTGACCGTGAAATAGCCTTTGCGCTGGCCCGGCGCCGCCTGGAAGTTGTTGGCGCGGATCGCCAGCGCCACGTCGTCGGCCGAGATGCCGCGCGCCGCCATGCGCAGCGGGTCGAGCCAGATGCGCATGGCGAAGCTCTGCCCGCCCAGGATCTCCGCCTGCGCCACGCCGTCGATCGTCGCCATCAGCGGCTGGACGACGCGCGACAGGTAGTCGGCGATCGCCGCGTTGGAGACGGCGGCGCTGGCGAAGCCGATATACATGATGTCGATGGTCTGGCCCGTCTGCTTGATGATCACCGGATCCTGCGCCTCGGCCGGGATCAGGAACTTGACCTGCTGCACCTTGGCCATGACGTCGGTCATCGCCTTGTTCGGGTCGTAGTTGAGCCGGACATAGGCCTGAATCGTGCTCACCCCCTGGATCGAGTTCGAGGTGACGTAGTCGAGGCCTTCGGCGGTGGCGACCGCTTGCTCGATGGGCGTGGTGATGAAACCCTGGATCAGCTCGGGCGCGGCGCCGGGATAGAGCGTGGTGATGGTGATCACCGTGTTCTCGAGCTTGGGATATTGCCGGATCGGCAGGCTGAAGCCCGCCACCGCGCCGATCAGCAGGATCAGCAGGCTGACCACGGCCGCGAGCACGGGGCGGCGGATGAAGAGATCGGTGAAGCCCATCGCGGCGCGATATCGCTTGCTCAGTTGGTCGGGATCTTGGCGGGGAGCGCAAGGCCCTCGCTGCCGCTGGGCGTGACCGCGGCGCCATCGAACAGCACCTTGTTCTGGCCCAGCGCCACGATGCGGTCGCCAGCCTGGATGCCGCCGAGGATGGCGACGCGGCCGCCGACATGCTCACCGGTGGTGACCTTCACGCGCTTGGCCTTGAGCACCGGCTGGCCCTTGGCGTCGGTGCCGTCGGGCTCGACGACATAGACGCTGTCGCCATAGAGCGTGTTGTCGACCGCCGTCTCCGGCACGGTGATCACGTCTGGCCGCGCCGGCAGCAGGACGCGCACATTGGCAAACATGCCCGGCAGCAGCTTGCCGCCGGGATTGTCCATCACCGCTTGCAGCCGGATGGTGCGGGTGTCAGCGGTGATCTGCGGCTCGATGGCGTTGATCCTCGCCTTGAAGCTCTGCTCGGGATAGGCGTCGACGCCGATCTCGACGTCCTGGCCCGCGGTGAGCGCGGCGGCGGTCTGCTCGGGCAGGGTGAAGTTGATGTAGAGCTGCGAGAGATCGGTGAGGCTCACCATCGCTGTGCCAGGCGCCACATATTGCCCGACCTCGACCTGCCGCACGCCGAGCCTGCCGGCAAAGGGCGCGCGGATCAGCTTCTGGGCGATGAGCGCCTTGGTCTTGGCGATGCCGGCATTGGCCTGATCGAGCAGCGACTGGCTCTGGTCGACGGTCGATTGCGAAACCGCCTGCTTCGCCGCCAGCTCCTGGTTGCGCCGCAAGGTGAGCGCGTCGTAGCGCTGCTGCGCCTCGAAATTCCTGAGATCGCCCTGCTCCGGCCCGTCGTCGAGCTGCACGAGCGGCTGGCCCGCCGTCACGTCCTGGCCGGCGGTGAACAGGATCTGCGTCACCGCGCCGCCCACTTGCGAGGCGATGGTGACCTGATGCACCGCCGCGATGCTGCCGATGCCAGTGAGGTAATGCGGCACCGCCTGGCGCTCGGCCACGGTCATCGCCACGATCGCCGGCGGCGGCCGGCTATGCGCGAAGAAGTCGCCGATGGCACGGGAGCGGAAGCTGTTGAAGGCATAGAGCAGGCCCAGCATCAGTGCCATCAGCAGCGCCATGCCGGCGAGCCACAGGGCCATCCTGCGGCTTCTGAGCGGCACCGGGCGAATGGCGATGTCGCCGGAACCGGCGCGGGCGGAGCTGTCCATCGGGCTCACTCCTTTCTCTCCGGGCGCAGGCCCGCCAGCATCAGCGTGAAATAGCTGTCGTAGAAACGCTCGTCCGACAGCGGCAGTCTCTCATACCAACCGACCGAGTTCGACCAGATGGCGCGGAACGCCATCGGGCAGGCCACCACCTGCGCCATCGCCTCGACATCGCCGCGGCGGAATTCGCCCCCGGCGATGCCGCGCTCCAGCACCGCGATCAGCAGGCGATGACCGCGTTCGCCGACCTCGGCGTGATACCAAGAGGCGAGGTCGGGGAAGTTGCGCGCCTCGGCGACGATGAGCTTGAGCAGACCGCCCTGGCGCGAGCGGATAAGCTGCCCCCATTGCTCCAGCATGTGCCGCAGCAGCGCCGCGCTCGAGCCTTGCCATTCCTCGACCTCTCGTTCGCCCATGGCAAGCCGCGTGACCACGACCTCGCGGATCGCCGCCTTGAACAGCGCCTCCTTGGTCGGGAAATAGAGATAGGCGGTGCCTTTGCTAACCCCGGCGCGGCGCGCCACTTCCTCGAGCTTGGCGGCGGCAAATCCCTTTTCGGCGAAGACTTCGATCGCCGCATCGAGCAGCTCTGCCGGCCGCGCCGCCTTGCGCCGTCGGCGCGGCCGCGACGCCAGCTCGCTCGCCGCGCCTTCCATGGTCTCGCTTCCGTTACTGACTGACCAGTCAGTCACGTTAGGCTCCGGCGCTGAGGCTGACAAGCGGTTTCTCTTGCGCTGCGAAATGCGGCAGGCGAGGCGGGCCTTGCCACATTCCTTTCCTGCCCTTAGGTTGCTTGTGTCGTCGCAACCAAAGAAAGGAGGTGATCCCGTGTCTCATTGTCAAAGACTGCGGTCGATCAAGATCGTGCCCGGGATCGCTGCCGATGCAGGGGTCTCCGTCGCCTGAGGCGATGCGTCGCGGTCATCGATTGGCCGCTGTCTGACAGTGGAAGGGCCGCCTCCGGGCGGCCCTTCTTTTCTGAGGGAGGCCGCGGTTGCCAAGAGGCTCGATCGTCCCCCGGCCTGCGGTCGATTGTTGCTGGTCACCCGTGTTGTCAGAGGCAGTAGGGGCCGCCGATCGGCAGGTTGAAGGCGCTTGTGTCGCTGACCGACTTTATTCCTAATTTGTTCAGGTCCGATTTCGATAACGTACCGGATAGCGTTTTCGGCGACTTGAGGTGGACCCCGATTTTGGGATCAGCGGCTTAATTCGAGCATAGGTCCGTTCCGTTGAGCTAGACGGAGCGGATCATAACCAAGGGAACGAGACGGCAGTTGGATGCGGCGCTGATGGCGAAGATCGCCCCGGAGGCGCTGCGGGAACAGGCAACGGTGGCCGATCTGGCGCAACGCTACGAGGTCCACCCGAACCAGATTTTCGCCTGGAAGAAGCAGCTGCTGGAGCAGGCGGGGCGGGCGTTCGAGAGCGGGAACGGCGATGCCCTGTGGGACGCGAGCGCGAGATCGAGAAGTTGCACACCAAGATCGGCGAGCTGATCGTGGAGCGGAATCTTTTTTAGCGAGGATGTCCGGAAGATGAGCGCCCCGGACCATCGTACGCTCATCGATCACGATCATTGCAGGCTGTCGGTGCGGCGGTAGTGCGCGCTAATGGGCCTCGCCGGTCCGGCGTCTACCGTGCGCGGCCGCCGGCCAACGACAACGAGCTCGCGCTGATGCGGCGGATCGACGAGCTGTTCCTGGCCTGGCCGCTCCTGGGCTCGCGGCGCATGACGGCGCTGCCGCGGGCGGAGGGCCGCCCCGTGAATCGCAACCGGGTGCGGCGGGTGATGCCGAAGATGGCGATCGCGGCTTTGGGGCCGAAGCCGAGGACGACGAAGCCGGCGCGGGGGACAAGATCCCCTATCTACTGCAGGACCTGGCGATCGAGAGGCTGAACCAGGTGTGGGCGGCCGACATCACCTATGTCCCGATCGGCCGCGGGTTCCTGTACCTGGTGGCGGTGATCGACTGGGCGAGCCGCGCCGTGCTTGCCTGGCGATTGTCGAATACGATAGACGTGTCGTTCTGCGCTCGAGGAGGCGCTCCTCCGCTTCGGCAAGCCCGACATCTTCAACACCGACCAGGGCGGCCAATTCACAGCGCGGCCTTCACCGGCACGCTCGCGGCCGCAGGCGTCCGCATCTCGATGGATGGGCGCGGCCGGTGGATGGACAACGTGTTTCATCGAGCGCCTGTGGCGCTCCTTGAAGCACGAGGAC
Organism: Alphaproteobacteria bacterium; assembly: GCA_030037055.1. Lineage (GTDB taxonomy): Bacteria > Pseudomonadota > Alphaproteobacteria > ATCC43930 > CGMCC-115725 > DAHUYF01. The sequence goes on along the minus strand of JASHRZ010000756.1, from coordinate 5,824 downwards.
ATCTATCTCAAGGGCTACGCCGACGGGCGCGAGGCAAGGCCGGGATCGGCGCGTGGTTCGCCTTCTACGATGTGTGGCGGCATGGCACAGGCTGCGGAACACACCTTATCCTCGCCGCCACCCTTTCCAACCAGTCGGGACCAGCTCAAACCGCAGTGGGTCTGCCAGCAGAATTCCAACGGCATCCTCAACTGTAGTTCCCAAGATCCTGGCACATCCGCCAAGCCGCTGCGCTGCTCGAACACTCGTACATCCCAACTTGGCCAGCTCTTGTAACGCCTTAGGCGTTTCTTCGCCGTCTGATATCAGATCGGTGGGCATGACTCGCGCTCTCCATCGCCCACAAAGTTACGAAGCTGGGTATGCCATTCTCCGAAGCCCCGCCACGGCATGTTGCCTTCCCATATAAGCGCGAAAGAGTAGTACGCGAAAACCTGGACAGTAAGGCGCCTGCTACGATTGGAATTGGGGCATCGCCCAAAGGCCCATGGATCGAAGTACGGTCGGCGGCATGCTATTCTGCCGCGGCGGGCGACACCGGCGCCGGGATAGCGCAATTTGGCGAATGCCTTGGCCTTGGCAGTAAGCGACGTGCCAATGCTGTTTCGTCTTCTTTTGTGCCCGAGAATGTCTGCGCTCACGTTCTCGGCTACGCCGCGAGCGACAGGACGTGGCACAAGCGCGCGCGTGGCGACATAGGAGTGTAATGACCCGCGCAGCTTCGCCATGAATCTCGACCGGCGGCGGATCGCCGTGGCGCTGGCGGGGTTCATCACCTTCCTCAACCTCTATTCGCCCCAGGCGCTGCTGCCGCTGCTGGCGCGCGAGCTCGGCGCCAGCGCGCGCGACGTCAGCCTCACCGTCAGCGCTACCACCTTTGCGATTGCGCTGATCGCTCCCTTCACCGGCACGGTCGCCGACGTGCTGGGCAGGAAGCGCGTCATCATCACCGCGATGGCGGCGCTGGCGGCGCCGATCGTGCTGGCGGCGCTGGCGGAGGGGCTCGACGGGCTGGTGCTGTGGCGCTTCGTCCAGGGGCTGCTGCTGCCGCCGATCTTCGCCGTGACCATCGCCTATGTCGGCGAGGAGCTGCCCGTCGCCGAGGCGACATCGGTGACGGGGATCTATCTCTCCGCCAGCAGCTTCGGCGGCTTTGCCGGCCGCTTTCTCACGGGCACGCTGGCCGCGCCCATCGGCTGGCGCGGCACCTTCCTGGTGCTGGCGGCGATCACGCTCGCCGCTGCGCTCGGCGTCGGCCTGCTGCTGCCGAAGGAGCAGCGCTTCGAGCGCAGCGCAGGGCTTGCCGCATCCTCCCGCCAGATGCTGCGCCATCTGCGCAACCCCCTCCTGCTCGTGACCTACGCCGTGGGCTTCAGCGTGCTCTTCACCTTCATCGCCAGCTTCACCTATGTGAGCTTCCATCTGGCGGCGCCGCCCTACGGTCTGTCGCCCTTCGGGCTCGGCGCGATCTTCGTCACCTATCTCACCGGCGTGGTGACGACGCTGTTCACCGGCCATGGCGTCGCCCGCTTCGGCCGGCGCTCCTTGGTCATCGGCCTCGTGGCGTTCTGGGCGGCGGGGATGGCGCTGACCCTGCTGCCCTCGCTCCCGGCCATCGTGCTGGGCCTCGCCATTTGCGCCGGCAGCGGCTTCGTCTGCCAGGCGGTGGCGACCGGCTTCGTCGCCGTCACCGCGCGCGAGGGCCGCTCCTCGGCGGTGGGGCTTTACGTCACCTGCTATTACATCGGTGGCAGCGTCGGCGGCGTGCTGCCCGGCTTCGCCTGGGAGCGCTGGGGCTGGCCCGGCGTCGTCGCTTTGGTGCTGGCGATGCTCGCGCTGATCGCTGCTTTTGTCGCTATGTTCTGGCCTAGCAGGGCGTCACCGAGAAGATGATCAATGCGACGCAACGCAGGTTTCCCCTGCATAGACGCCGGTGCGTCCTTCGACAGGCGCGCTACGCGCGCCGGCTCAGGACGAGAAGATGTTGAACGGAGCATCAAGCGATGATGCCCGGCTCAGTTTCTCCTCATCCCGAGCTTGCGCCCGAAGGGCGCATGTCGAAGGACGCACGGCGCTTTTGCAGACCGGGTAAACTCGCTTGGCGCGTTGTTCGCGCCCGGCTCGCGCGATTGCAAGAGCAAACGTTGGGTCCCGCCGGCGACGACGCTTTGCGTCGCGCTATTGCTGCCGCCAGCGATCGATGATCTGCTGGACGAAGTCGCGGCTCTTGCGATCGTCCTCCCAGGCCTTGGGGAAGTTCGCCGCCTCGCCGCGCGGACGGAACTCGGGTGGCAGATCGGCAAAGCGGATGCGCATCGGATGCGCCACGCCTTCGCCCACCGCGATCGCCTCGCGCTGGCGGAGCGTCGGCAGCGCCGCCATCAGGCCGGCGGCGTCGTCCGGCAGCATCGAGCGCACGAAGCTGCGGTCCTTCTCGTTGTTCATGCGCAGCGCGAAGATGGTGCTGCATTGCGACAGGATGGTCTCGCTGAGCTCCGCCGGGCGCTGCGTCACCAGGCAGAGCGAGACGCCGTATTTGCGTCCCTCCTTGGCGATGCGCGCGATCGAGCGGATGGTCGGCGCGAAGCCGGTGCTCTCGTCGCGCGGGATGTAGCGATGCGCCTCGTCGCAGACCACCAGGATCGGGATCGCCTCCTCGCGCTCGCTGTAGAGGGCGAAGTCGAAGATCAGCCGGCACAGCAGCGACACCACGACATTGACGATCTCCGACGGCACGGCGGAAATGTCGATGATGGTGATGGGCTTGCCGGCGACCGGGATGCGCAGGATGCGCGACAGGATGTCGCCGAGGCTGTCGCGCAGCGTGAGGCCCTCGAACATGAACTGATAGCGCCGGTCCTTGCGCAGCATCTCGATCGTCGCGAGCAGCCTTATATAGGGCAGCGAGCTGTCCGGGCGGTCGAGCTTGCCCATCGCCCCGGTGATGTGCTTTTCCAAATTGTTCATGCGGTAGGGCACCGGCGTGTCGACGGTGAGCTGCGCCAGCTTCGCCGCATCGTCGCCGATATAATCCTGCTTGGCCTGCAGGATCGCGTCCTTGAGGATCGGGATCTCGCGCGAGCGCGCGATCGGGTCGTGCGAGCACAGCACCTCACACGCTTCCTCGAAGCTGAGCAGCCAATAGGGGAGCTGCAGCCGGTCGGGGGTCATCCGCTCGGCGAGGTCGGTGAAGGCGGAAGCGTATTCGCCATGCGGGTCGAGCAGCACGACATGCCCGTTGGGATGCGCCGTCAGCAGCGTGCGCAGCATCAAGGTGAGCGCGCAGGACTTGCCCGAGCCGGTGGTGCCGACGATGGCCGAATGCTTGGAGAGGAATTCCTGGGACAGCAGATAGGCGGGGCGCGCCGCGTCCTGGTGCAGCGAGCCGATGGCGAGTGTCCAGGTGTTGGGCTTGGCATAGATCAGCGCGATGTCGTCGGATGTGGCGGCGAAGACCGCGGAGCCCAGCACGGGATAGATCGAGATGCCGCGGGCGAAGCTCTCGACGCCGTTGCGCTCCGTCTGCTCGCCCAGCAGATCGACCTCCGCCACCGCCGCCGAGGCACCGCCCGCTCCCTGCTCGAAGCGCAGGCTGGCGATGAAGCCGTAAGCGGTGGAGCCCGCCATCGGCACCTTGAGGAGCGCGCCGATCTGCGCCTTGGAATAGCCGGCCGCGCCGCCGCCGAACAGATGGCAGGAGAGCTTGAAGCCGGAAACCGCGACGACGGCGCCGATCTGCCCGGGCAGACGCTCCACGCCCGGGCCCGCTTGGGCCGGCCCGATTCTTTCGCTTCCGTCCATGGCTCCTCCGAGGGCTGTGCCGAGGGAGGCTAGAGCGAAATCCCTGCCTAATCCTTTCCCGACGCCGGCGATGGTTAAAATGCGCGGCAAATCCGGCGCGGGGATCGAGTGGCGCCGAGACCGATCCTCCCGCGGTCGTGCGGCATACGCTCGCAGGTAGTACTGCGTATATCAATCACCGCTTGCCTAAGCGATAGCTGGCCTCGGGCAATGATCCGGATCGGCGCATCGCCGGCCCGGCAGGCAAGGTTATGGAATGTGTTACCACTCCCCGCCGCGGAGCCGCGACGCGCTTCACCGGCGCGATCTCGAGCGTTGCCGGCAGATGGAGCGCGACGGCTCCGGTCGCGGCGCTTCGATCATCGGCCCGCCGGAATGCGCGGCGGCGCAGGCTTGCCAGGGCAAGGTCTACGCGCCGGACTACGTGCCGGCGCTGCCCTTGCCCGATTGCGGGCTCGGCGATTGCGGCTGCCGCTATGAGCCGGCCCGGAAGTGATCGGCGGGCGCCGAGACCACAGCCGGGCCTAGGCCCCGCGCCCGCCAGGCGGCGCGGATCTCGTCGGTGGTCTGGCGCGAGCCGTCGAAGGAACGTCCGGGCTGGCCCAGCAGGTAGACCAGCCGCTCGCGCCAGGTAGCGGCCGCCGCCAGGTCCCGGGCGATCGCCACCCATTCATGGAGCGCAATCCGCAACGGGTTGAAGCTGCCGATGTTCTTGACGATGCCGTAGCGGCACGGGTCCTCCGGCGTCTCCGCGACGAAGCTGCCGAAGAGCCGGTCCCAAATGATGAAGATGCCGGCATAGTTGCGGTCGAGATAGCGCGGGTTGGTGGCGTGGTGGACGCGGTGATGGGACGGCGTGTTCATCACCGCCTCGACCCAGCGCGGCAGAAGGCCGATGGTCTCGGTGTGGATCCAGAACTGATAGATCAGGCTCACGCCCTTCTCGAAGACGATGAGCGCCGGCGGAAAACCGATCAGCGCCAGCGGCAGCCACAGCACCCATTCGAAGAGCCCGCCGGTCCAGGTCTGCCGGAGCGCGGTCGAGAGGTTGTAGTGCTGCGAGCTGTGATGGTTGACATGCGCCGCCCACCAGAAGCGGCAGCGATGGCTCAATCGGTGGAACCAGTAGTAAGTCAGATCCTCGGCGAAGAGGATGAGCACGAAGCTCTCCCAGGCATAGCCGAGGCTCGCCAGGCGAAACTGATAGACCCAGTTGAGCGCGAGATATGCCGCGGCGCCGGCCGCCAGCCCGATCGCGAGATTGCCGAGCCCCATGGCGAGCGAGGCGGCGGTGTCGCGCAGCTCATAGGCCGGCAGGCGGCGATATTTGGCCACCGCGATCTCCAGCAGCACCAGCAGGATGAAGGCGGGGATGGCGAGCTCGACCGGATTGGCGAGCTTGGGCTCGAGCGTCATGCCGTGCGCTCCGGCGGCGCGAGGCGGCGCGCCCAGGCCGAAGCCGCGCCCGGCAGCGCCAGCGCGAAGCGACCATGGGTGAAGGCGGCGGTGTCGATCTCCAGCCGGTCGCCCGCGACCTTGACCCGCCGCAGCTCGCCCGGCTCGAGCGCGCGCACCACCACCTTGTCGCCTGCGGCAAAGACCAGGACGAGCATCCCGTCCGCGCCGAGGGCGAGCGCGGCGGCGGCATCGGCGTCGATGGCGATCTCGACCGCGATGAAATCCGGCAGGTCCTCGCCGAGGCGCGCCAACACCAGCGCCCGGTCGAGCCGCGCGCGCCGCGCCCCGCCGGTGAACCACACCGCCAGCAGGATCAGCGCGATGCCGATCAGCGGGACGAGCAGACTCACCGGGTTCTTCGGGTCCATGCCCGCACTCTAATCCGCCGCCCGGCGCGAGACAAAGCGGCGCCGGCCCGATGCGGCAACGATCACGTCCCCTCCGCCCGCGCGCCCCGGGTCAGGCAATGCCGACCCCCACCGGGAGTATGGCATCGATGAAGCTCGCAAGCTCGGCGGTGGCCGGGGCGGTGAATAGTTTCGCCGGCGGGCCCTTTTCCCAGATC
>JASHRZ010000755.1 GCA_030037055.1 Alphaproteobacteria bacterium | reverse complement strand
CCTCCTCCATCAGCACCTGTCCCAGCCCCTGCACCACCCCGCCATGGATCTGCCCCTTGAGCGTCTTCGGGTTGATGACCGTGCCGACATCGTCGACGACGCTGTAGCGCTCGATGCTGACGGCGCCGGTCTCGGGGTCGATCTCGACCTCGCAGACATGGCAGCCATTGGGAAAGCTGTCCTGCGGCGGCGAGAAGCTGCCGGTCTCGAACAGGCCCGGCTCCATGCCGCGCGGCAGCTTCGCCGGCACGAAGGCGGCGCGCGCCACCTCCTTGATCGGGATGGCATGATCGGTGCCGGGCACGGTGAACCGGCCGTCGCCGAAGGCGAGCTCGGCCTCGCTCACCTCGAGCAGATGCGCGGCGATCTTCTTCGCCTTGGCGATGACCTTGTCGGCAGCGATGGCGAGTGCGGTGCCGCCGATCACCGTCGAGCGCGAGCCCATGGTCCCCATGCCGAAGGCGACGACATCGGTGTCGCCGTCGACATAGCGCATGTCCTCCGGCGCCAGGCCGAGCTTCTCAGCGGCGATCTGGCGGAAGGTGGTCTCGTGCCCCTGCCCCTGATTCTTGGTGCCCATCAGCAGCGTCGCGCGGCCGCTGCTGTCGAAGCGGATCTCGGCGAACTCCATGCCGGGGCTCGCTGCGCGCTCGACCGCATTGGCGATGCCGAGACCGCGCAGCTTGCCGCGCCCGGCGGCCGCCGCGCGCCGCTCGGCAAAGCCGGCGACGTCGCCGAGCGCGAGCGCCCGCTCCATGTTCTCGGCGAAGTTGCCGCAATCGTAGTTGAAGCCGAGCACCGTCCTGTAGGGCATCGCCGAGGCGGGAATGACGTTGAGCCGCCTCAGCTCCACCCGGTCAAGGCCCAGCTCGCGCGCGGCGTCGTCGATGAGGCGCTCGATGATGTAGATGGCTTCCGGCCGGCCGGCGCCGCGATAGGGCGCGGTCGGATTGGTGTTGGTGACGGCCGCGGTCATCTGCACATGCGCCGCCGGGATGGCGTAGACGCCGACCACCGCCGGCAGGCTGGTGAAGGTCGCCAGCATGTTGCGCTCGGCCGAAAGATAGGCGCCGATGTTGGAGATCGTCCGCACCTTGAGCCCGAGGAACCTCCCTTGCCGGTCGAGCGCCAGCTCGGCATCGGCGATGACGTCGCGCCCGTGCTCGTCGGCAAGGATTACCTCGCTGCGCTCGCAGCGCCATTTGACCGGGCGGCCAAGGCGGCGGGCGGCGAACAGCACCAGGCGGTGCTCGACATATTGCCAGCCCTTGATGCCGAAGGCTCCGCCGATATCGCCGGAGACGACGCGCACCTGATGCATCGGCACCTTGAAGATGCGGTTGGCGAGCATTTCGCGCACGCGGTGCGGGTACTGCACGTCGGCATAGAGAGTGAAGCGCTCCTCGCGCGGGTCGTAGGCGCCGAGCGCGCCGCGCGGCTCCATGAACTGGGCGTGGACGCGGGTGATGACGTAGCGCCGGCGCACCACACGCGCCGCGCGCGCGAAGGCCGCCTCGGCCGCCGCCTTGTCGCCGACCTCGAAGACATGCGAGATGTTGTCCGGACACTCCGGCCAGGCGGCGGCGCTGCCCGGCCGGAGCGCCTCGTCTGTGGCAGTGATCGCCGGCAGCGGCTCGTAATCCACCTCGATCAGCTCGGCGGCATCCTTGGCCTGGGCGAGGCTCTCCGCCACCACCATCGCCAGGGGATCCCCGACATAGCGCACGACGCCGCGCGCGAGGCCGGGATGGGCGCGCCAGAACATGGGCGAGCCGTCCGGGCGCTTGCGCGCGATGGTCGGCTCGTTGGTGCCGAGACCGTCGGCGGCAAGATCCGCCTCGGTGAAGACGCCAAGCACCCCCGGCGCCGCCTTCGCCGCCGCCAGCTCGAGCCGCCCAATTCGCGCATTGGCATGCGGCGAACGCAGGATATAAGCGTAAGCCTGCTGCGGTAGGTTGACGTCGTCGATATAGCGGCCCGCGCCGCGAAGCAGCCGCCGATCCTCGAAGCGGCTCAGCGGCTGGCCGATGCCAAACTCACCCATGCGCGACCTCGATCGCCGTCTCAGCCTTGGCGCAGTTGCGGCGGCAGCCGCTCGTCATTGCCGAGCGCGGTCCTGCGGACGTTGTCGCTGTCCGTCGGCTGATGGCCCAGCCGGGCGCGCGGCGCCGGCGCCTCGACGACGCGGTTCGCGAGACGGCCGATGCCGGTGATCTCGACCTCGATCAGATCGCCGGGCTGCATCGGCCGGGAGTTTGCCGGCGTACCAGTGAGGATGATATCGCCGGGCTCGAGCGTGATCAGCCGCGCCAGATCGGCGACGAGATAGTCGATGCCGAAGAACATCTCCTCGGCGAGCTGGCCTTCCTGCACCAGCCGGCCGTTGCGATAGGTGCGCAGGATCGACTGGCGCGGATCGACGCCGCTGACAATGCCGGGACCGATCGGACAGAAGCCGTCGGGTCCTTTGACGCGCAGCATCGAGCCGGCGTCGGTGTCGCGCATGTCGTGGAGGCCAACATCGTTGGCGACGGCAAAGCCGGCAAGGTGATCCCACACCTCCTCCGGCCGCAGGTTGCGGCTGACCCGGCCGATGATCGCGGCGAGCTCGCCTTCGTAGTTGAGATATTTGCAGCCTTGCGGGCGCACCAGCTCGCCGCCATGGCCGTTGAGCGCGCTCACCGGCTTCTGGAAATAGGTGGGCGTCTCCGGCGGCATGGTGCGGCCCTGCTCGTGCCAGCGCGAGCGGTAGTTGATATGCGTGCAGAGAATCTTGCTCGGCGTGCAGGGCGGCAGGTGACGCACCTCCGTCTCCGAGACACTGCGCCCGTCGGCGAGATCGAGCCTGCCGCCATCCCTCGCGGTCACCCAATAGACGCTGCCTTCATAGAGGATCCGCCGCATCTCGCGACGCGGACCGTCCAATACGCTCATGGCGCTTCCTCCGCTCTTATGACGTCGAACCGGATAGGGGTGGTGCCGGCGGCGCAGCCGACGCTGCGGCAAAACCCGCCGCGCAAACCGCCATCTATATTACGCACGCGCCCGAGCATGTCACGCCCCCGCCAGCGGCCGCCCGTCGCTTACGGCTTCGCGTTCGCCTTGAGACGATCAACCGCCGCCCGCAGACGGCCTTCCTCGACCTTGACATCGACACCGGCGCGCTCCTGCTGCAGCAGCATGGCGACGCGGGAATCGCGCTCGGCCCAGCCGCGGTTCATCGCCTCGGTCATCTCTTCGAGCGCGAGATTGGCAAGCCGCATCGGCACGGCGAGCTCGCGGCCGAGCGCGGTGGCGAGCGACACGTCCTTGTGCGCAAGCCGCAGCGCGAAAGCCGGCGGGTCGTAGACGCCGCGGAGAAACTGGTCCACCAGCCCGTCGAAGGTGCGCCGCCGGCCGACCGCGCCCTGACGCACCGCCTCGAACAGTGCCAGCGGCTCGACGCCCCCCTTGACACCCAGGGTGAACACTTCGGCCAGCGCGCATTGGATGGCGTAACCGGCGCAGTTGTGCACCAGCTTCGCCACGGTGCCGGCGCCGATCGGGCCGACATGGCGCGCCTCATCGCCCATGGCATCGAGCAGCGGCTTGTGCTTGTCGAAGATCGCGCGCTCGCCGCCGACCCAGAGCGCGAGCTCGCCGGTCCTGGCGCCGCGCGGCCCGCCGCTCACGGGCGCGTCCAGCATATGCGCGCCGCGCTCGGCCAAAGCGGCATGGATGCGACGCACCAGGCTCGGCGAATTGGTCGAGAGATCGAAATAGACGCCGCCGGGACGGATGGCACCGAGCAGCCCGTCGCGCCCGAGCGCCACCGTCTCGACCTCGGGCGGCCCCGGCAAGGAGGTGAAGATGATCTCGGCCGCCTCGGCGACCTGGCGCGGCGTGTCGGCCCAGACCGCGCCCGCCGCCAGATGCGAGGCGGCGGCGGCGCGGCGGCGATCGTGGACCACGAGGCGATGGCCCGCCTTCTGCAGGTTCGCCGCCATGGCGGCACCCATGGTTCCCAAGCCGATGAAGCCGAGCTGCATGCCTTCCCTCCCGCGCGCCGTCGAAACCACGGGAATTAGAGGCAAAGCGCCGATCTCCCGCAACTCGGATTCCGCGCGGCGCCCCGCCGGGCCTTCCGTGGCGGCAACAGTTTGACGCATGTCAATGCATTCAAGAGCGCGACAAGCTTTCTCGTTCATCGTGAACTCAGGAGGATCCCATGGCCGCGCATCCGCTCGCGCTCTTCGCTCTTGCCGGCACCACCGATTACGCACGCCGACTGTCCGCCCAGCTGGAGACGCCGCTCTCTCCCATCGAGGAGCGGAACTTCGAGGACGGCGAGCACAAGATACGTCCTCTCGTCGAGGTCGAGGGCAGCGACGCCTATGTCGTTCATGCGCTTCACGGCGACGAGACGCATACCGTGAACGACAAGCTGTGCCGGATGCTCTTCCTGATCGGCGCGTTGAAGGACCATGGCGCCGCGCGCGTCACGGCGGTGGTGCCTTATCTCTGCTATGCGCGCAAGGACCGCCGGACCCAGCCATACGATCCCGTGACGCAGCGCTACGTCGCAGCCCTGTTCGAGGCCGTCGGCACCGACCGGGTCGTGGCGGTCGAAGTCCATAACGCAGCAGCCTTCGAAAATGCCTTCCGCTGTGCCACCCGGCACATCGAGACCTCCGAGCTCTTCGCCGAGCACTTTGCACCCATGGCGAGAAAGGGCGAGATCGTCGCGGTTTCTCCCGATGCCGGCGGCGTCAAGCGCGTCGAACTGTTCCGTCGCGTCCTCGAACGCAATTCCGGGCGGCCCGTCGACAATGCCTTCGTCGAGAAGTACCGGGGCGGCGGCATCGTCACGGGCGGCGCGCTGGTCGGCGGGGTCGAAGGCAAAACCGCCATCATTCTCGACGATCTCATCAGCACGGGGAACACGCTCCTGCGCGCCGCCAAGGCGTGCCGGAAAGCGGGCGCGACCCAGGTCTTCGGCGCCGCGGCGCACGGGCTTTTTACCGGCGGGGCATCGGAGCTGTTCGCGAGCAGCGAGTTCGACGGCCTCGTC
>JASHRZ010000754.1 GCA_030037055.1 Alphaproteobacteria bacterium | reverse complement strand
CCCGACCAGCTCGAGGTCGACTATCGCTATCAGCAGCGCACCGTCCACCTCGTGCTCGAGATGCGCGACGGGAGGCATCGCGGCCTCACCTCCTGGATCGACGGCGGCGCCCCCTTCATGGAGGACGGCGTCGTGCTCGCCAACAACCGGAGGGCGCCCTGGCTCTCGAAATGCGCTGAGTGAGCGGCTTGCGAGGGCGCTCGTCGCCGCCTAGGATCGCCGCCGCTCAAGCTTTGTTAACGCGCAAAGGCGCAAGATCTGCCGCATGGCATATCCGGTCATCGGCCTGACGCTCGATTCCGAGCCGCCCGGCGGCTACTCAAGGACGCATCCCTGGTATGCGCTGCGCGAGAACTACTGCGATGCGGTAACGCGCGCCGGCGGGCTGCCCATCCTGCTGCCGCACGCGCCGGAGCAGGCAGGCGCCTATCTCGCCCTGATCGACGGCCTCATCGTCACCGGCGGCGCCTTCGACGTCGACCCCGCCCTCTTCGGCGCCGAGACGCGCCATGCCAGCGTGACCACCAAGGACCGCCGCACCGCCTTCGAGCTCGCCATCACCAAGGGCGCAGTCGAGGCCGACAAGCCGGTGCTCGGCATCTGCGGCGGCCAGCAGCTGCTCAACGTTGCGCTGGGCGGCACGCTGATCCAGCACATCCCCGACGAGGTGCCGGGGGCGCTGGAGCATGAGCAGCCCAATCCGCGCTGCGAGGCAGGCCATGTGGTGAGGGTTGGCGAGGGCACGGTACTACGGCGCATCACCGGAATGGCCGAGCTGCCGGTGAACTCGGCGCATCACCAGGCGGTGAAGACGCTTGCGCCGGGCCTGGTGGTCGATGCGGTGGCGCCCGACGGCGTCATCGAAGGCATCGAGGATCCGCGCCGGCGCTTCCTCATCGGCGTGCAGTGGCACCCGGAATATTTCATCAGCGAGGGCGACAGCCGCCTTTTCGCCGCCTTCATCGCCGCAGCCCAAGGCTAAGCGCGATGGCCGAGGCCGCGCCGGCGAAGGGGGAGCGCATCGCCAAGCTCTTGGCGCGCGCCGGCCTCTGCTCGCGCCGCGATGCCGAGCGGCTCATCGCCGAAGGCCGCGTCTCGGTCGACGGCAAGGTGCTGAAGAGCCCGGCGCTGGCGCTCGCCGGCGAGCACGACATCCGCGTCGACGGCAAGCCCATCCCCGAGGCCGAGCCGGCGCGGCTCTGGCGCTATCACAAGCCGGCGGGGCTCATCACCACCCATCGCGACGCGCGCGGCCGGCCCACCGTCTTCGAGCGGCTTCCCCCTGAGCTGCCGCGGCTGGTCTCGGTCGGCCGGCTCGACCTCAACTCCGAGGGCCTGCTGCTGCTCACCAATGATGGCGCGCTGGCGCGGGAGCTGGAGCTGCCGGCGCGCGGCTGGCTCAGGCGGTATCGCGTGCGCGTCCACGGCGCGATCAACGCCGAGCGGCTGGCCGCGCTCTCCCAGGGCATCAGCATCGACGGCATCGCCTATGGCCCTATCCGCGCCGCGCTCGACCGCCAGCAGGGGAGCAACGCCTGGCTGACGCTCAGCCTGCACGAGGGCAAGAACCGCGAGATCCGCCGCGTCATGGAGCATCTGGGCCTCCCGGTCACGCGGCTCATTCGCATCGCCTATGGGCCCTTCCAGCTCGGTGACCTCGCGCGCGGCGCCATCGAGGAGGTGCCGCGCCGCGTGCTGCGCGAGCAATTGGGCGCAAGCGCGCCCGCCCGGCCGCGCCGGCATGCGAATCATCGCCGGTAGGCATCGCGGCCGCAGGCTGGCGGCGCCGGAAGGGCACGGCGTCCGCCCGACCGGGGAACGTGCGCGCGAGGCGCTCTTCGACATCCTCGCCCATGGCCGCTTTGCCGGGCAGCCGGCCTTCGAGGACGCGCGCGTGCTCGACGCCTTTGCCGGCACCGGCGCCTTCGGCCTCGAGGCGCTGTCGCGCGGCGCGGCGCATGCGAGCTTCATCGAGAAGGACCGCGCGGCGCTTGCTGCGCTCCGCGCCAACATCGCCGCGCTTGGCGAGGAAGCACGTGCCGCGGTGCTGCCGGGCGACGCGCTGCATCCGCCGCTGCCGGCGGCGCCGGTGATGCTCGCCTTTCTCGATCCGCCCTACGGCGAAGATCTCGCGGTGCCCGCGCTTGCGGCGCTCGCCGCAAGTGGATGGCTCGCTCCGGGCGCGCTCGCGGTGGTGGAGCTGGCGGCGCGGGAGAAGCTCGCGGCACCGGAGAGCTTCACGCTGCTCGAGGAGCGGCGCTACGGCGCGGCGCGGCTGGTGTTCTTGCGCTTTGCAGGTCGGCCGCGGGAGTGACGGGCCGCACGCCCCTGCCGAGCGCCGGCGGCCCTCAGCGCCAGATCTCGTTCGCGGCCTCTACGACCAGCCGCAGCTTCGCCCGCTCATCGGCTTCGGTCAGCGGATTGCCGGCCACGGTGCTGGCGAAACCGCATTGCGGGCTGATGGCGAGGCGATCGAGATCGACGTAGCGCGCGGCCTCCTCGACACGCCGCTTCAGCGTGTCGAGGCTTTCGAGCGCCGGCGTCTTGGTGCTCACCAGGCCAAGGACGACGCCTTTGTTCCCGGGCACGAAGCGCAGGGGCGCGAAACCGCCGGCGCGCGCCGTGTCGTATTCGAGCAGGAAGTGATTGACCCTCGTATTCGCGAAGAATCGCTCAGCGACCGATTCGTAGCCGCCCGACGCCAGATAATGGCCTCTAAAGTTGCCGCGGCACATGTGAACGCCGACGACGACCTCCGGCGGACAGGCGCCGACCGCCCGGTTGATCGCGTCGATGTAGAGATCGACGAGGGCATCCGGCTCGCCGCCGACCGCCTCGACCTCGGCACGGATGGCGGGATCGCAGAGCAGCGCCACGGCCACCTCGTCGAGCTGAATATAACGGCACCCCGCCTGCGCCAGCGCCGCCATCTCCTCGCGGAACACGGCCGCCAGATCGGCAAAGAACCCTTCGACATTCGGGTAGACCTTGGCATCGGCGAAGTCGCTGCAGCGGTAGAAATGCATGGTCGAGGGCGACGGCAGCGTGATCTTGGGGATGAGCCTCGTCGCGTCGCGCAGGAAGACGAACTCGTCGAGCGCGAGCGGCTGCAGGCGTCTCACCTTCGCCTTGGCATAAGGCGCGGTGAAGGCGACCTCGTGACCGTGATCGTCGCGGAACTTGAACACCGCCGGACGGATCTCGAATCCATCGGTGCGCTCGACGAAGCGACCCCAGTATGAGCCGCGGCGGAATTCGCCGTCGGTCACCACCTTGAGCCCCGCCTCCTCCTGCAAGCGCAGGACAGCGTGGATGCATTCGTCCTGCCGCCGCGCGAAGGCGGCATCGCCGATCTCGTTCTCGGCGTGCTGCCGGAAGGCCTGGCGCAACGCGGCCGGCCGCAGCAGGCTTCCCACATGATCGGCGCGGAAAGGGGGAGGGCCGTCGGCGCGGAGCATCATGGGGCGTCTCTCCTCTGTCGGGCCACGACTTGATGACTACAAATATCCCGTCCCCGCCTCCGCGGCAAAGCGGCTGGGATCGCCCGCCCAGACGATGCGCGCATGTTCGAGCACGTAGACGCGGTCGGCGTGGGGCAGCGCGAACGTGACGTTCTGCTCGCCGAGCAGCACGGTGATCGTCGTCGTCTGACGCAGGCGTTCGAGCGCCTTCGACAATTGCTCCAGGATCACGGGAGCGAGGCCGAGCGTCGGCTCGTCGAGGATCAAAAGGTCGGGCCGCATCATCAGGGCGCGGGCGATCGTCAGCATCTGCTGCTCGCCGCCCGACAACGTGCCGGCCGTCTGGTTCTGCCGCGCCTTCAGGACAGGGAACAGCTCGAACAGCCACGCCATGCGCTCGCGGCTCTCCTCCGCCGTCGCATGCTGGCCGCCGAGGTCGAGATTCTCCCTGACGGTCATGTCGCCGAACAATTCGCGGCTCTCCGGGCATTGGACGATGCCGCCGCGAGCGATGGCGGCCGGCGTCAGGCCGCGCAACGGCCTACCCTGGCGGCGAATATCGCCGGAATAGGGGAGCATGCCGGAAATGGCATTGAACAGGGTCGTCTTGCCCGCGCCGTTGAGGCCGACGACCGACACGAACTCGCCCTGGTGCACATGCAGCGACACGTTTTCCAGAGCCTGCGCCTTGCCGTAATGCACGCTGACATTCTCGACCTGGAGAAACGGCATCCTGTCGCCGAAGGAGGATTCCGGGCGCGCCGCCGTCTCGATACTTCCGCCGAGATAGACACGCCGCACGGTCTCATCGCGCATCACCTCCGCGGCCGTGCCTTCGGCGATGCACTCGCCGACATACATGGCAAAGACCCGGTCGACGAGCGCCGCGACGCTCTTCACGTTGTGGTCGACCAGAAGGACGGCGCACCCGTCGTCCCGGAACGCCTTGATCAGCTCGGAAAATTGCATCGTTTCGCTCGCGGTCAACCCGGCGAAGGGCTCATCGACCAGCAGGACCCGCGGGTCGCGGGCGATCGCTTTCGCCAGTTCCATCTTCCTCAGATCGGCGAAGGGCAATGTCGCTGGCCGGCGGTCGATCACGCCGCTCAAGCCCACGCGCTCGGCGATCGCTCGCGCGCGCGCTTCGATTTCGGGGTCCGGAAGGAGCCGCATCAGCCTGTCCGGCAACAAGCCGAGAACGATGTTTTCGAGCACCGTCTGACGATGAAGCGGCCGAGAATGCTGGAAGACCATCCCCACGCCGAGCCGCGCGATGCGGTGCGACGGCCAACCCGCGACTTCGACGCCCTCGATGCGCACGGAGCCGGCGTCGGGCCGCTCGATGCCCATGATCAATTTCATCACGGTCGATTTGCCCGAGCCGTTCGGCCCGATCAGCCCGAGGATTTCCCCGCTCTTCACGGTGAAGCCGACGTCATTGACGGCAACCAGGCCGCCAAAGCCCTTGGTCAGGCCCTTCACCTCGAGATGGGCGGCGGCGATCATGTGGTTTCCCTTGCGCGCGTCAGCAGGCCGAGGAGACCGCTCGGGAACAACAGCACGACGACAAGCGCCATCGCCGACACGATGAAGGTGGAGAGATCGCCGAGCGGACGCAGAGCCTCGCCGGCGGCGATCAGGAAGACCGCACCAAGCGCCGCGCCGAGAATGGTGCGCCGTCCTCCGAGCACCGCTGCGATGATCACCTGCACGCCGACCGTTACGTCGACGAAGGTGCCCACCGAAGCCGCGCCGAGATAGAACACGAGAAGCGCGCCCGCCAGGCCCGAGAAGAAAGCGCTGATGACGAAGGCCGCGAGCTTGTGCTTCGTGACGTTGAAGCCCAGCGCGCCGGCCTGGACGGCGTCCTGCCCGCTTGCCTGCAGGATGAGACCGACCGGCGAGCGCGACAGCGCATAGAGAACGGCGCCGCTCGCCGCCATGAAGCCGAGCGCGATCCAGTAATTGACGCCGGCATCGACCGAGATCACGTCGGGCACGGTGAGGCCGATCTCGCCGCCGGTGAGGCCCGCCGCCACGATGACGAAATTCTGCAATATCAGCACGGCGACGAGCGTCGTCAGGCCGAAATAGGGTCCCCTGACGCGCAGAGCGGGCAAGGCCAGCACCACGCCGCCGGCGACGGAAGCGAAGGCGCCGCCAAAAAGACAGAGCCAGATCGAGGGCTGGTACAGATTGTCGAGGATGCCGGCCGTATAGGCGCCGAGCCCGATCAGGAAGCTCGGGCCGAAATTCACCTCGCCTGCGAAGCCAAAGAGGAGATCCCACGCCATCGAGAACACGCCGAAATAATAGGCCATCGTCAGCAAGCCGAGGATGTAGCCCGACACGTAGAGCGGCAGCGTCGACGCGAGAAGGACAACGGAGAGGCCGATCCAGACCGTGCGGGACAAGAGGATGCGCGAGGCGAGCGACCGGGTTGGGGTCACGGACGACACCTTCCTTACGACTTCAGGCGGCTGCGCATCCGGCCTTTACCTGCGGCCAAGCAGCCCGCGCGGCCGCACATACATAACGATCACCAGCAATAGAAGCGCTGGAATCGTGCGGTAGGCCGGCGAGACGAGATACGCTGTCATGGTCTCGAGATAGCCCACGACATATGCGGCGATCAGCGAGCCCGAAACGCTGCCGAGCCCGCCGAGAACCACGATCGAGAAGGCGCTCGCGGTAAGCGGTCCGACGCTGTAGGACGACACGCCGAGGAACATGCCGAGCAGCACGCCGGCGATGCCGACCAGCATGCCATAGACCGCCCAGACCCCCACATAGATCCAAGAGAGCTCGACGCCGAGCAGGGTCACGCCGCGCGGGTTCATCGAGGCGGCCAGGACGGCCTTGCCGGCGCGCGTGCGATTGACGAGCAGCCATAGCAACCCGATCACCAGCCAGCAGATGACGGAAGTGAAGACTTCGTTCGCCGGCGTCCGCACCCCCGCGAGCATCACGACGCCCTCGACGATGGGCAGCACCGTTTTGGCGTTGTTCGTGTAGAGATAGGCGATGAGCTCGCTGATCATGATGCCCCAGAGCAGCGTCGCCGTGAGGATGAAGATCTCTTTCTCTTCTTCGCGAATTTTGCTCGATTGCTGCAGCGGGCGCACCACCGCGAAGTAAGTGAGCAGCGACATGACGAAGCCGACAAGGACGCCGAAGATCGCGCCGAGATGGCTGCTGACGCCCCATTCGCCGCCGGCGACCCAGGCAGCGACGACGGCCGCGACCATCAGCGCGCCGTGCGACAGGTTCAGCACGCCGGAAACGCCGAAGATCAGGGTGAAGCCGGTCGCCCCCAGCGCGTAGAGCGCGCTGACCGCGAAGCCGTCGATCAGAATTTGCCAGATGAGCATCAATCAGGCTCCGGCCGCGCCGCCCGCGCTCCGTTCGGATTCCGCAAGAGAAAGGCTCCCGACTCGATGGTCGGGAGCCTCTGCCTGCGCACTCTAGTCGGCCGAGCCGACCTTTATGAAGGGCGGGAATCTCAGTTTCCCGTTCGCGACTTCGCGCGGCCACAGGTTGACTTGCTTGCCGTTCTGCCACTGGAGCATCAGTCCAGCGATCGTTCCCTTGCCCACCTTGAGAGAGTGCGGATTGGGCGTGTCCTTACCCATGAACTGGACGCGCCCTATGGTGCCGACCCAATCCGTCTTCTCGAGCGCATCGACAAGCCTATCGCCATCGGTCGAGCCCGCGCGGCGGATGGCGTCGATGAGATAATAGACCACGTCATAAGCGGTATAGCCGCAATAGGACGGAAGATTGCCGAAGCGCTTTTGGAATTCGGCAACGAAAGACAGGGTCTTGGGCGTCACCGCGACATCGGGACCCGAGACGGCGTTGTAGAGCACCCCTTCCGTCGCTCCATTCGTATCCTTCCAGAAGGTCGAGTTCGACGCCTGCGAAGAGACGCCGAGCATCGGGATCGGCACCTGTTGGCTCTTCCATTGCACCGTCGGCTGGGTACCGACATGCGAGATGCCGGTGATGATCACATCGGGTTTCACGCTCTCGATCTTGTTGAAGATCGGCGTGAAATCGGTCGTGTCGGGAGAGAAGCGGATATGGTCGAGCACTTTCAGCCCTGCCTCCGGCAAGCAGGTCTCGTAGCGCGCATCGAGCGGCGTCGTCCAAGCGGCATCCTCGCTCATGATGACGGCCGTCCTCATCTTCAGGTCATCGACCAAGAGGTCCTTGGCGGCATCGCAGACCAATTGCGCGATGCTGGTCGAAGTGAGGTATCCGTCGAAGGTGTATTTGTTGTGCTCGTAATCCTTGGCGATATTCTGAGTGATCACGTCGGAAGCAGCGCCCGGCGTCACCATCACGGTTTTCAGGCGTCCGGCCCAAGGCTCGAGGGCCAGGACGACCTCGCTGACATAGCTGGCGATCACTGCGTGCACATGGTCTTCATTGACGGCGCGCTGGAAGGCGCGCACCGCCTCGGCCGAAGATGAGTGGTCGTCGTAGGAGATGATCTCGACCTTGCGCCCGTCGACGCCGCCGGACGCGTTGATCTCGTCGGCGGCGATTTGCGCGCCCAGAGGAATGGACGAGCCCGCGACGGCCTGTGCTTCGGAGATCACGCCGATGCGAATCGGCTCTTTCGTCTGCGCCTGCGCGGCCGAGCCGATCATTGCGGCGAGGACGGCCGCGCCCGCCACGAGCGCGGCGGTGAGAATGGGCGCGCCGGCGCAGCGCACGTCCGATAGCTTCATAGCATCTTCTCCCAGAGCTGGTTTTACCGTCAGGCCCCGCTCAGAATGCGCGTTTTCGGCCTATGCAGCAAGGTGGAACCGGACCGGCGGCGAAGGTGGGTGCTCCCGCAAGCGGAGCGCATCGCGGGCGTTTTTGTCCGATGGGCGACTCACCGTCTTCCGAACAGCTTCTCGATATCGGCAAGCCCAAGCTCGACATAAGTCGGGCGGCCGTGATTGCACTGGCCGCTGTGCGGCGTGCGCTCCATCTGGCGCAGCAGCGCGTCCATCTCGGCATGGCTGAGCCGCCGTCCGGCGCGGACGCTGCCGTGGCAGGCGAGCGTGCCGCAGACCTCTTCGAGCCGCTCCTTCAACGCCAAGGCATCGTCCAGCTCGGCCAGCTCGTCGGCGAGGTCGCGCACCAGACCCTGCACGTCGGTCTCGCCCAAGAGCGTCGGCACCTCGCGCACCACCACCGCGCCGCTGCCGAAAGGCTCGAGCATCAGGCCGAACTCGGCCAGCTCGGGCGCGCGCGCGGCGAGCCGCGCCGCCGCGTCCTCCTCCAACTCGACCACTTCGGGCAGCAGCAGGGCCTGCCGCGCCACGCCGGCGGCGGCAAGCGAGGATTTCATGCGTTCATAGACGAGGCGCTCATGGGCGGCGTGCTGATCGACGATGACAATGCCCTGCGCGGTCTGCGCGATGATATAGGTGTCGTGGAGCTGGGCGCGTGCGGCGCCCAGGGGATAAGTCTCGGGCGAAGCGGTCTCTGGCGCTCGCGCCGCCGGACGATCGAAGCCGAG
>JASHRZ010000753.1 GCA_030037055.1 Alphaproteobacteria bacterium | reverse complement strand
CGCGGCGCTGCTCTGGCGATGCGGCGACGATCTTCGCCCCCGACAATCGTCCGGCGCCGGGCGCGCGCTTCGCCACCGCGCGGCGCGCCGTCGCTGGGTTGGCGCCGATCGAGCGGTGCCTAGCGCTGCTGCCGATTGCCCCGCGTCCGATGCGCGCGCGCTTGATCTCGCGGTGCCGGCGGTGGCTGCGACTGGGGCGCGGATCCTCCGCCTGCTCACGGCGGCGGTGGCCGAAGCGGAACCGTCGCCGCGCCCGGTCGACGCGGTCCTCGCCGAGGCCTGGGGCCTGAGCGCGCAAGCGCGGCCGCTGCTGCGCGCCGCACTCATCCTCTGCGCCGATCACGAGCTCAATGTCTCCGCTTTTGCCGCCCGCCGCGTCGCTTCGGCGCGGGCCAGTCCCTACAACGCGGTCGCCGCCGGCATCGCCGCGCTGCAAGGCGCGCGCCACGGCGGCGCCTCCGAGCGCGTCGACGCGTTCCTCGGCGAGGCGCTGGCCGCTCCCGACCCGGAAGCGCTCGCCGCGGGCTATCTTCGCCGCGGCGATAGGCTGCCGGGCTTCGGCCATCACCTTTATCGCGGCGAGGACCCGCGGGCGCGCCTGCTGCTCGATCTCATGCGCGAGCAGCAAGCGCCGCTCGCCGATGCCCGGAGGCGCGCCGCCGCGGCGATAACGGGGTTGATCGGCCGGCTGCCTAACATCGATTTCGCGCTGGCGTTGCTGCGCTGCTCGCTCGCCCTGCCGCCGGGGGCGGCGCTGGCGCTGTTCGCCATCGGCCGCAGCCTGGGCTGGCTCGCCCAGGCGCAGGAGCAATACGTCGCCGACCGCCCGATCCGGCCGCGCGCTCGCTATGTCGGACCGCCGATCCCGGCGATGATCAGCGGCCGCCCTCTGCCTAAATTCCCCAATTCTGCTGGGGTTGAACCCCAGCAGGACGCATGCTAGGCAAGGCCATGATCGATCGGCTTAAAGCGTGGCTGACGGAGGGGGAACAGCGGGCATCGGACGGGGCGGATGAGCTGCGGCTGGCCGTGGCGGCGCTGCTCGTGGAGGTGGCGCAGGTTGACGGCCATCTCGATGCGACGGAGCGGGCGGCGATGCGGCGCATCCTGCAGCAGCATTTTGCCCTCGGTGAAGCGGCGGCGGCGGCGCTGGAGGAGGCGGGAGAGCGGCGGGCGGAGCGGTCGACCCAGCTCTTCGGCGCAACGCGGCTGATCAACGGCCGCTTCTCCGACGCCAAGCGCGTTGAACTGGTCGAGATGCTGTGGGAGGTCGCCTACGCCGATGGCGTGCTCGATCCGCTCGAGGACGCCATGCTGCGCCGGGTGGCGGGCCTTGTCGACGTGTCCGACCACGAGCGCGGCGAAGCGCGCCGGCGCGTCCTGTGCCGGCTCGGCCTCGACGCCGCGCACTGATCGCTTGGGATCGGGCGGAGCTGGCCTGGACCGATAATGGAAGAGTGCTGAAATCATGACCTATGTCGTCACCGAGGCCTGCATCAGGTGCAAATACATGGATTGCGTCGAGGTCTGCCCGGTAGACTGCTTCTACGAGGGCGAGAACATGCTCGTCATCCATCCCGACGAATGCATCGATTGCGGCGTGTGCGAACCGGAATGCCCGGCCGAGGCCATCGTTCCCGATAGCGAGCCGGTCGCCGAGAAATGGATCGAGCTCAATCGCCAGTATTCGACAAGCTGGCCAAACATTACGCGCAAAGCTGAAGCCCCGGCAGACGCCGATGAGTTCAAGGGTGTTCCCGATAAGTTCGAGAAATTCTTCAGCCCCAACCCCGGAAAGCGTTAGTCCCAATCCGCGGACGGCCGGTAACTTGCGCCTGCGGGCGTCTGTTGCGCTGGCATTCGGGTCTCGATTGTGGTATATAATACAACGATGTGAGCTTTTCGCGTCGTTCCCGGTAGCGAGGGTCCGGGCGGTGAAGCCGGCGGGATGCCGGACCGGCACGTACAGGCTTATGCCTGTGTCATTCCTGCCTGGCGCGCCTCGGATGTCTTAGGTTGAGAGAAAGTGATGTCGGAAAAGATTGGTTTCGCGGCGGGCGATCTCGTGGTCTACCCCACCCATGGCGTGGGCAAGATCCTCGGCATCGAGATGCAGGAGATTGCCGGCTATACCTTGAACGTCTTCGTCGTCCATTTCGACAAGGACCGCATGACCTTGCGCGTTCCGCTGGCCAAGGCCAAGGTCTCGGGGCTGCGGCGGCTGTCGACGCGCAAAGAGATGGACGCGGCGCTGGCCAAGCTCAAGGGCCGCTCGCGCGCCAAGCGCACCATGTGGAGCCGGCGCGCCCAGGAATACGAGCAGAAGATCAACTCGGGCGACCCCGCCTCGATCGCCGAGGTGGTGCGTGACCTCTACCGCAATGTCGGCCAGCCTGAGCAATCCTACAGCGAGCGGCAGATCTATCAGGCGGCGCTCGACCGGCTGGTGCGCGAATTCGCCGCGGTCGAGAAGATCGACGAGGACACGGCCACAAGACGGCTCGAGCAGATGCTGAGCGCGGCGTGAGCGTCGCCAGCCGGCCGGCGGGGCGGATGGCGTCGCAGCCGAGATTGTGATAAGGGGGCGGGCGTGACCACGTCCGCCCCCGGTGCTTCCGCGATCTTCGCCCGTCTCGTCCGGCCGCGGCGCATTTGGGCGGTGGCCGCCATCCATGGCGAGGCGGCGCGGCTTGGCCGGCTTCACCTCCGGCTCGCGCCGCTGCTCGGTCGTGGCGACCGGCTGGTCTATCTCGGCGGCTATCTCGGCCATGGCGCCGCGGTCGCCGGTACCCTCGACGAGCTCCTCGGCTTCCGCCGCCTCTTCCTGGCGCGCCGGCTTGCCTTGGCCGGCGACATCGCCTTCTTGCGCGGCGCGCAAGAGGAGATGTGGCAGAAGCTGCTGCAGCTGCAATTCGCTCCCAATCCGCGCGAGGTGCTGCAATGGATGCTCGATCACGGCGCGGGCGCCACGCTCGAAGCCTATGGCGGCGACGCGCGCCAGGGGCTCGCCGCCGCCCGCGACGGTGCGCTGGCGATCACCCGTTGGACCGCCTCGCTGCGCGCGGTGGTCGATACCCATCCCGGCCATCGCCAGTTGCTGACCGGCGTCAAGCGCTACGCCATCGCCGGCGAGGGCGATCTCCTTTTCGTCCATGCCGGGGTCGATCCCAACAAGCCGCTCGATCTGCAGCGCGACATGCTGTGGTGGGGCGGGGTCAATCTGCTTGAGCTCGATAGACCCTATGGCAGCTTCCGCCGCGTCATTCGCGGGTACGATCGGCGCCATGGCGGGCTGATCGAGAGCCCTTACGCCGTCTCCCTCGACGCCGGTTGCGGCTTCGGCGGTACGCTGCTCGCCGCCTGCCTCGCGCCGGACGGCACGGTGCTTGAAACCATCGAGGGCTAGCGAGCCTGCGCTTCGCGGGGCGGCCATCGCCAAAGCTCATGGGAATGCCGGTCGACAGTGAAGTATCGCTGCCCTATGCCGCTATGCCGGGCGCCGATCGGCAACGGCAGGCCGCGCCATCGTGCTGTCCAGACACCCGCCGTCATGGATGGATCGCAACGACCGTCAAACTTGCCCCGGGCGCGGCGCCGCGCCCGAGGAGGCGGAGGCGGAGCAGGCGGTGCGGGTTCTGATCGAATGGGCGGGCGACGACCCCCGGCGCGAAGGGCTCAAAGGCACGCCGGCGCGGGTGGCGCGCGCCTTTTGCGAGTATTTCTCCGGCTACGGCACCGACCCCGTCGAGCTGCCGCAGCGCACCTTCGAGCAGACCGACGGCTATGACGAGATGGTGGTGCTGCGCGACATCCGCTTCGAGAGCCATTGCGAGCATCATCTCGCGCCGATCATCGGCAAGGCGTATGTCGCCTACCTGCCGCAGCAGCGCGTCATCGGCATCTCCAAGCTCGCCCGGCTGGTCGAAGTCTATGCCCGGCGGCTGCAGATCCAGGAGAAGATGACGGCGCAGATCGCCTACACGCTGGACGAGGTGCTCCAGCCCAAGGGCTCGCCGCCGTCATCGAGGCGGCGCATCAATGCATGACCACCCGCGGCATCCAGGCGTCGCCATGGTCACCTCGCGCATGCTCGGCGCCTTCCGCACCGACCTCTCCCCCGAGTGGCCGGACGCCGTCGCCGTTTGCACCGGTGCTTGGCGATCGCGATCAAACATTCCGCATCCCCTTTCAGCAGGGCGATTGCATAGGGGTTCACCGCCGAGGCCCGGAGGGCACGGAGACCTGAGCGCGCTTCGGGCGCGATTCTTCGTCAGTCCTTCCCGCCGGCATTGTCGATG
>JASHRZ010000752.1 GCA_030037055.1 Alphaproteobacteria bacterium | reverse complement strand
GGTGCAGGCGGCGCTGCCGGATCCGCTGATCCTGCTCGACGAGCGCCGGCGCATCGTCAATGCCAACGCGGCTGCGAACGATCTCCTGGGCATGCGGCTGATCGAGCGCGACCTCGCCGTGGCGCTGCGCCATCCCGTCGTGCTCGCCGCCGCCGACGCGGTGCTCCATGGCGAGGGCTCGCGCATCGTTGAGTTCGACATCACCACGCCCATCGAGCGCCATCTCTCGGCGCGGCTCGCCGCGCTCCGGCCGCACACCGCGGACGGCGCGGCGGCGGTG
Organism: Alphaproteobacteria bacterium; assembly: GCA_030037055.1. GTDB lineage: Bacteria > Pseudomonadota > Alphaproteobacteria > ATCC43930 > CGMCC-115725 > DAHUYF01. The sequence goes on along the minus strand of JASHRZ010000752.1, from coordinate 2,790 downwards.
CTGACCCTACACGACCTCACCGCCGCCAAGCGCAGCGAGCGACTGCGCGCCGATTTCGTCGCCAACGCCAGCCACGAGCTGCGCACGCCGCTCGCCTCGCTCATCGGCTTCATCGAGACCTTGCGCGGCCCCGCCCACGACGACAGCGCGGCACGCGAGCACTTCCTCGCGATCATGGCCGAGCAGTCGCAGCGCATGAAGCGGTTGGTCGACGACTTGCTGTCGCTGTCGCGCATCGAGATGAACGAGCACCGCCCGCCGACCGAACGTGTCGATCTCGAGCGCGTGCTGCGCACCGTGGTCGACCTGCTCGGCCAGCGCGCCGAAGCGCGCGGAATGCGCATCGTGCTCGACCTGCCGCATGGGCTCTCGGAGGTGCTGGGCGATCCCGACGAGCTCGCCCAGGTGTTTCAGAACCTGCTCGACAATGCCATCAAATACAGCCGCCCCGGCACCCCCATCGAGATCAGCGCCCGGCCTTCTCCGCGCTTTCTGACGGGGGCGAGGCCGGGCGAGCGCTCCCCGGCGATCGCGGTGGCGGTGCGTGACCACGGCGAGGGCATAGCGCGCGAGCACCTGCCGCGGCTCACCGAGCGCTTCTACCGGGTCGATGCGGCACGCTCGCGCGAGCTTGGCGGCACGGGGCTGGGCCTCGCTATCGTCAAGCACATCATCAACCACCACCGCGGCGCGCTCGACATCGACAGCGAGCTCGGTGAAGGCACAGTTGTCACCGTGCACTTGCCGCTACCGACGAGCTAAACCGTCATAAAAATGCAACTATTCTGTCGTATTGATGTAGCACAAGCTCTGTAGCCAAGAGGGGCGAAGGCGCCGCGCAGCCGTTCGGGCGCAAAAGCGGGACCGGCTTTCGCTTTCAACTCAGCGTGAGGAGAACCCGTGCAGGCTCGCAGAAGAAACACCTTTTGGCTCGGCGCCCTCGTGGTTCTGGGCTTAGCCGCTGCGAGCGCGCCCCGCGCCGCGGCCACTGAGATTTCCGGCGCTGGCGCCACCTTCCCCTATCCGATCTACGCCAAATGGGCCGAGGCCTATAAGGCCAAGACCGATGTCAGCATGAACTATCAGTCGATCGGCTCGGGTGGCGGCATAAAGCAGATTCAGTCGAAAACCGTCGATTTCGGCGCATCCGACATGCCGCTCAAGCCGGACCAGCTCGAGAAGAGCGGCCTCATCCAGTTTCCCGCGATCATGGGCGGTGAGGTGATGGCGATCAATTTGCCTGGCATCAATCCCGGTGAGATGACGCTCGACGGCCCGACGATCGCCAGTATCTATCTCGGTCATATCACCAAATGGAACGATCCGGTGATCGCCAAGCTCAATCCGGGAGTGAAACTTCCCGCCACGGATATCGCTACCGTCTACCGCTCCGACGGCTCGGGCACGACCTTCATCTTCACCGATTACTTGTCGAAGGTAAGCCCGGAGTGGAAGGAAAAGGTGGGCGAGAACACCTCGGTTGAATGGCCGACCGGCATCGGCGGCAAGGGCAATGAAGGGGTAGCGGCGCTTACCGCGCGCACCGCCGGCTCCATCGGCTATGTCGAATACGCCTACGCCGTGCAAAACAAGCTTGTCTATACCAAGCTCGTCAACAAAGAGGCCAGCGTCCTGATGCCGAGCAGCGCCACCTTCCAGGCGGCGGCGGCCAATGCCGACTGGGAGAAGGCGCCGGGCTTCTACCTGCTGCTGACGGATCAGCCGGGCAAGGAGAGCTGGCCTATCACCGGGGCGAGCTTCATCTTAATGTACAAGCACCAAGAGAAGCCCGCCGTCGCCAAGGCAGTGCTCGATTTCTTCGCCTGGTCCTACGGCAACGGTCAGAAGATGGCCGAGGATCTCGTCTACGTCCCCATGCCCGAGAAGGTGGTGAAGATCATCGAGTCGTCCTGGGCGGCCAACATCAAGGACGCGAGCGGCAAGCCGGTATGGCAAGCTCCCTGACCCTCACGACGCGCCGGCGGCTCGACCGCCAGCGCTTGCAAGACGCCGCCTTCCGCGGCACCACGCAGTTCTCCGCCCTGGGCGTGCTGGTGTTGCTGGGCGGCATCGTCGTGGCGTTGACGGCGGGCGCGGTGCCGGCCTTCGAGAGGTTCGGCTGGGTCTTCCTGTCGAGCGATGCCTGGAATCCGGTGACGGAAAAGTTCGGGGCGCTGCCCGCCATCTACGGCACGCTCGTCACCTCGCTCATCGCCATGCTGATCGGCATCCCGCTCGCCTTCGGCATCGCCGTGTTCCTGACCGAGCTCTGCCCGCCGCCGCTCAGGCGGCCGATCGGCACCTTGATCGAGCTGCTGGCGGCAATCCCCAGCATCATCTACGGCATCTGGGGGCTCTTCGTGCTCGCGCCCATCCTGCAGCTTACGGTGCAGCCGATGCTGATCGACGGCCTCGGCGAGCTGCCGCTCATCGGCGCGCTCTTCTCGGGGCCGCCGCTCGGGCTCGGCGTCCTCACTGCCGGCATCATCCTGGGCTTCATGGTGTTGCCCTTCATCGCCGCGGTGGTGCGCGACGTCTTCGCCACCGTGCCGCCGATGCTGCGCGAGAGCGCCTATGGCATCGGCGCCACCACCGCCGAGGTCGTCCGCCACATCGTGCTGCCCTATACCCGCGTCGGCATCATCGGCGGCATCATGCTCGGCCTCGGCCGCGCGCTCGGCGAGACTATGGCGGTCACCTTCGTCATCGGCAACGCCCACCGCATCAAGGCCTCGCTGCTGGCGCCGGGCACGACCATCTCGGCGACGCTCGCCAACGAGTTCACCGAAG
>JASHRZ010000751.1 GCA_030037055.1 Alphaproteobacteria bacterium | reverse complement strand
CCGCCTGGACGAGGCCGAAGCGCTGTACCTGGAGATCCTGGCGCGCGAGCCGGCCAACGCGCCCGCGGCGCATGCCCTGGGCGTGGCCAGGCTCGAGCGGGGCAAGTACGCGCTGGCCTTGGAGGCCTTCGACAAGGCGGTGGCCGCGCGGAAGGACGTCGCCGGCTACCACAATGACCGAGCCGAGGCACTCCGAGCGCTCGGGCGCCAGGAGGAGGCGATCGCCTCTTACCGCGCTGCGCTCCGCGCCGACCCAAAATTCGCGTTGGCGCACGTCAACCTGGGGGTCGCGCTGCAGGCCAAGGGCGAAGCGGCCGCAGCCGAGCGCTCCTATCGGCGCGCCATCGCCCTCGCACCGAACGACGCTCAGGCGCACCACTACCTCGGCACAGCGCTCGCTCAGCAGGGGGAGATCGCGGCCGCGATCAAGAGCTACCGGCGGGCGCTGACGCTCGACATGCGGAACGCGCCGGTCCACAACGATCTCGGCATCGCGCTCGAGCGCACCGGCGATACCGCCAACGCCCTTCGGGCGTTCCAGCGCGCCATCGAGCTCGACCCCACCTTCGCCACCGCTTATGAGAACACGGCGTCCCTGCTCCAGGGCAAAGGCGACAGCGGCGCGGCCGTGATGGTCTATCGGCGCATGGTGGAAGCGCTGCCAGTTAGCCGGGCCGCGCGTCTAAAGCTGGGCGATGCCCTGTTCGGCGGCCGCGACCAGGCCGGGGCGCTGGCAGAATACGAGCACGCCTTGCGCCTTGCGCCTGGCTCGCTGGGCGCGAGACTGCGCCTCTGCGTTGCTCGGCTTCCCGCCGTCTATTCCGAGGACGGCGAGATCTCGGCCTGCCGCGAGCGGTATCGCGCCGAGCTCAAGGCCATCGCCGCCGAGTGCCGTGCGCCGACGCAGCTGCGGCAAGTGGCCGATGCGATGACGAACATCGCGCCCTTCTACCTCCCGGCCCAGGGTGAGAACGATCGCGACCTGCAGGCAACTTTTGGGGATGTGGCCACGCGCGCCTTCGGCGCCGAGTATCCGCTGGCGCCCCCTTCCCGCAGCCGGCGCGCGCAGGATCGAATTCGCGTGGGAATCGTCGCCAGCACTTTCCGCAATCACACCGTGTGGAAGATCATGATCCGTGGTTGGGCGGAGACAATCGATCGGCGCCGCTTCAGCCTGATTGCTTACAATACGCGCTCCTACGTCGACGACGAGACGCAGCGGGCTTGCGGCTCCTTTGACAAGTTCGTCCAAGGCCCCTTGTCCGTCCAGCAGTGGGCGCGCCGCATCAAGGACGATGCGATCGACGTGCTGATATTCCCCGAGATCGGCATGGACCCCGGCCTGCTTCCCCTGGCCGCGCTCCGTCACGCGCCAGTGCAGTGCGCCTCCTGGGGCCATCCGTCCACCACCGGCCTCGCCACCATCGACTATTTCTTGGGCAGCGACCTGATGGAGCCGGAAGACGCGCGGCAGCATTACACCGAGCAGCTCATTCGGCTTCCGAATCTCGGCATTTACTATCGGCCAGACTATTTCGCGGCCGGAGGACCAGCGCCTGCGGATCTCGCGCGGGCGCAGCAGATGCTCAGCCTCGCGCCCGGCGAGATCCTCTATTGGAGCTGCCAGGCGGCGCACAAATACCTGCCGCAGCACGATGACATCTACTCCACGATCGCCCGCCGCGTTCCCGTGGCGCGCTTCGCCTTCATCGTCTCGGAGCGCGACACGCTCCTTCGCCGGCGCCTCGAGGAGGCCTTCTCGCGCTACGGTCTCTCGGCCGCGAAGCATTGCATCTTCCTGCCGCTGCTGTCGCCGCAGCTTTTTGCGGCCGTGTCTAAATCGGCGAACGTCTATCTCGACACGCTCGGATGGTCCGGCTGCACTACCACGCTCGAAAATCTCGCCTATGACACCCCGATGGTGACGCTACTGGGCCGCCTGATGCGCGAGCGGCACACGGCAGCGATGCTGACCATGGCAGGCGTCACCGACACCATCACCCGATCGAAGGACGACTATATCGAGATCGCTGCGAAGCTGGGCAACGATGCGGCGTGGCGCCAAGAGATCGCCACTCAGATGGCAGTGGGAAAGGCGCGCGTCTATGCCGACCTAGCGCCGGTTCGCGCCCTTGAGCAACAGATCGAGGGCTGGGTCGCCGCTTGAGCCCAGGGGCGCTCTGGCGGTGTTGAGCGCGCGGCGGGTCGCGTCGTCGCGCAATTTGTTCCGGACTATATTTTCCGTCGCACATGCTGGCCCCCCAACAACAGGACAGCAAGGGCTCGTACCCCGATGGGACTATCGTGAAAAGCGCTCAGCATCTGAGCAGGCGCTCGGCAACCGTGCGCTTTTCTGCGCCCCCTTTAGAAATTCCAGCTCGAGGGCCTGCCGGCCGACCAGCCGCTCAAGCTCAGCGATCCGCGCCTCGTAGACGGTGATCAGGCTCGCCGCCTCGGCATCCTCATCGAACTCGCCGGGCTCGAACTTGACGACCCATACCCGGATCAGATTGCGGCAGATGGCGTGCCGCTTGGCTAGGCCGTACAGCGTTTCGCCCGAGGCGAACTCCTGGCAGACCTGACGCTTGAACTCGATTGTATAGACGCGGTGCTTGGGTATGGGCCTTATTCCTCAAAGGCCCGGCCCCTGGTCAATGTGAAATCGCAACCTGTCCGGCCCCTGGGGCGCACTCCAGTCCTTGTCGCGCCCATTGCAGTAGTCCCTGCCAGTACCCGGGCGTCAACCATGAGCACACTCCCACCATGCAGCCGACCCAGCGCCGTTTGCGAGGCTTCTTCCCGTCCTCGGTCAAAGCATCTCGGCCTCTTTAGGGGCTAGCGCCGCAGGGCATGCTCGTCCCGCCCCCACTGCCAAAGCAAATCCATGTCCATGGGCCGGTGCCGGAGACGGGGGATGCCGTTCCGGCGCTGCACAAACCAATTGTCGGAGCGCTGGTTGTCGCTACGTTATTTGCTGTGCCACAGGCGCCGTCAATAGCGTTGGTGGGGGCACTGCAAGCCACGGACGCGCCCCCGGCGATCCCGGCACAACTCCAAGTCCATGGGCCGGTCCCGGAAACGGGTGATGCCGTCCCCGCACTGCACAGACCGCTTATGGGAGGGCCGGTCGTAGCCACATTGTTGGCCATGCCGCATAGCGCGGAGCTCGCAGCAAGCGGCGCACTGCAGGCGGCCAAGCCACAAGTCCAGGTCCATGGACCGTTGCCGGTAATGGCAGACGCCGTTCCGATGGCGCACAGCGCGCTTGCAGGCGCTGCGCTTGTAGGCACGCCGTTAGCTGCGCCGCAGATACCGGTAACAGGTGGGGCGGGCGGGGCAGGAGCGGCGATTTGGGCATCGGCTTCGAATGGCACCATAAGCGCGAGAAACAAAAAAACCTCTACAAACCGCTTCGAGCGTTCGCGCATGCTTTCCTTGCCATACAGACGACACGCTTCCTCTTTGGGCGTCCTTGTAAAGCCCTTCAAGTGCTCCGATCGCGGACGTCCGAGTCCGGGCGCACGTCGTCGTGCTGTGACGGACAGAGCCTCAATAGGCGTGCAATTTTGACAGATTGCACGCAGCGGCGGTAGATACGGCTGAACACGCCTGATCCCTTGCGCCAATTGCACCCCTGTGCGACCAAGGCCCCTCGGGAAATGAGCCCGCCATCGTGTGTCGGGCGGCATGAGAAAGCGCACCGGCGTGCGCCCGTCGACCCGCATGGCAAGCAGCAGTCCGCTCGGGCATGCGGGTCGATCGGCCGACGCATGCTTTGGGACATCCGGGCGCTTCACAGATGGCCGGATGCGCTCACCGCCACGGAACGCTGGAGCGCTTTTTCCTCGGCGCGGGTTCGGCAGGGATCGGTCTTGCCAACCTGTTGTGTTCGGCGCTCGTGCAGCAGGGCATGAGCCTCAAGGACGCGCAGTCACGGGTTTACATGTTCGACGTCAATGGGCTCCTCGAATCGACACGCACTGATCTCGTCGACTTCCAAAAGCCTTATGCACATTCGCACGCGCCAACCAGACATTTCGTGGACGCCATTAACAGCATCCGGCCGACGACGATCATCGGCGTCAGCACTATCGGTGGCGCATTTACGCAGGAGGTCATCGAAGCCATGTCGCGGATCAACGGCCGGCCGGTGATTCTGGCAATATCGAACCCGACCGAAAAAGCGGAATGTACGCCCGAGCAGGCTTACACTGGGTCGAACGGCAGGGCCATCTATGCCGCCGGCGTGCAATTCCCGCCGGTTCAGTACAACGGCCAGACGTTCCTGCCGGGACAGGCCAATAACTTCTACATTTTCCCGGCGGTCGGCATGGCGGTATTCGTCGCGCAGGCGAAGCGCGTCACCGACGAGATGTTCATCGAAGCCGGCCAGGCGGTGGCGGATCAGGTTCCTGCCGATCTGCTCAAACAGGGCTTGTTGTATCCGCTGCAGTCGAACGTTCTCGAGACCGAGATCAAGACCGCCGCTCGGGTGGCCAAGCTCGTGTTCGACAGCGGCCTCGCGCGGGTCGATCGCCCCGCCGACATGGAGTCGTTCATCCGCAGTCATGTGTATAAGCCGGAGTATAAGAAGGTCATCT
>JASHRZ010000750.1 GCA_030037055.1 Alphaproteobacteria bacterium | reverse complement strand
TGACCGTCTCCCGCGTCATCTCCCGCTCGCCGCTGAGGACGCGGCCGATCGCGATCTCCGTCATCGCCTTCCTCCAGGCTTTCTTTTTATGTCGCCGGAAGCTTAGCCGCCGCCCGGCCGCTTCTCCAGGGCCATCGCCGCCCTGTCTCGGTGTCCGGGCCTCGCGCGCGGGCTGTCCGGCCGAGCGACAGCGGTTGCAGGAAGCTACCGCCGATACCGGCGGGAATCGTCAAGGCCCGGCGTGACCGGCCTACCGCGTTGCAGGAAGGGCTCGTCGCACATCATGACGCATGACGGAATGCGCAAGAATCGACCGCGGGCGGATCGCCGCAGAAATATTTGAATCCGACCGCGAGCCGCCGCCGCAGGGATCGAACCGGGCGGCGCCCGCGTCAGGGTGCGGTGGGGCTAGCGGCGCGCCTCGTCAGACGCGGCGGCGACCGCGCCGGACTGGCTGGTCGTGCGCACGCCGTCTTCGCCACGCTTTCGGCCGCGCCGCGCAGCTGCGTTGCGGCCGAGGTTACGGTTTCAAGCACTTGCCGCATGACGCGTTCGAAAGCGTGGATATGGTTCTCGATCGCCTTCTGCCGCGCGTCCCGCTTGGCCTGCTCCGCCTGTTTCTCGGCGGCAAGCGCCTCGTTCTTGATCAGATTCTGTTTGAAGATTTCGACCGCCTTTGCCCATCTCGGCAATCTCGTCCGTGCCGTCCCGTGCGGGGATTTCGACCGAGGCGTCGCCAGAGGCGAGCTTGCGCATCGCCGCGGTCATGCAGCCGACCGGCCGCGCGATGCTGCGCCCGATAAGAACCGCGAAGGCGGCGCCGACGATCAGCGCCACCAGGGCGAGGGTTTCCTGAAGCGTCGAGGTGGCGGAGAATTGCGCGGTGGTCGCCGTCTTGACGTCGTTGAATTCCCCGACCAGCGACTTCGGCGCGACGGCAAGCCCGCTCTGCATGTCGACGATCCGCGGCGCCAGCGTCTTCTCGTAGAATTCCACGTTGACCAGCTCGGCCGCCGCCATGTCCGCGAACTTCTTGCTGTAATCGGCAAAGTCTGCTTGACGACCGAAAGCTGCGTTCCGAGCGGACCCTCGCCGACCCGTGCGATCGTGGCGTCGATGGCCTCGTTGGCCTTATCGACGGCGACGCGCGCGGTTTTCAGGGAATCGGCATCCTTGGCGATGTTGAAGCGCGCGGTGATCAGCCGGGCGGTGAGCACCGTGATCTCGAGATCGCGCATGCCGAGCGTAACGGCTTGTTCGTCGCCGCCGCGGGCGATCTCGACGGCGCGGTTTTGAAATTGCCGACGAGCTCGCCGCCGACCTTTCGCAGCAGAGCGTCGTCCTCGCGAATGGCCTTGGCGGTCTTGACGAGCTACTCGAAGTCGCCGCGGACGCTGTCGAGCGACTGGTCCATCTCCGTATAGATGCGCCGGCGCTCATCGGAAATGACAATAGCGACCAGCTCTTCAGTAACGCCGCCCCCGCGCGTGGGCTTGGGTGAATTCCTTCGCGGAGTCATCATCGAGCATCACGCCGTCGAGCTTGTATGGCTCGCGATAGACCGCCTGTAAGGTAACTCGCGCCAGCGCGGCATGCTGAAGGGCTGCGGCCTGCCGGCGAGCAAGCTCGCGAGCCGTTCCAGATGGGCGTGCCGAGCCCGGCGGCACCAGCCCGATACAGGCGAAGCCCATTCCCTTGTGGATGAAGACGAGCCGCGTGCCCTCGCCCTCCGGCTTCAACGCGCAGCGCACCACCGTCACGAGCGCATCGCCGGTGTCCCACCTGAATTCCAAGAGCCGCGAGGGTTCCCAGCTCAGGATTCGCCCCGTCATCGGTCGCGGGCGGTCGATGAACACTTCGTCGCGCCCGCCCTGATGCGGCTCGACCCGCGCCGGGCCGATCCAGTCGCCAAGCCGCGCGGGACCGGCCGCCCAGACGGTTTCGATCGAGCGGGGATCGCGTCGCTCATAGCCGAGATCGACGCTGTCGCCCTGTCGCTCGAAGCTTCCGAGTTCGTCCATGTCAATCGCTCCGGTTCACATGGTCGCCCGGCGCGGGCTGCTGGAGCGGCTGGATGGTGCGCTGAAACGGCCGGCAGGCGCTCGACGGACCTAGCGCACCGTCCTGCAGGCCACTATGATTACGCCCCGGCGCTCGTCGGGGCGAATTCGGGCGCCCAGCGACGTCGTGAGGAGGACCTTGGCAAGCACTCGGGTCGAACGACGACGCACCGCCATCGTGGCAGCCGACGCGCTCGAGCTGCTCGACAAGGCGCTCGCGATCGATCCCCGATACCCGCTCGCCCTGTCGCTCGCCGGCTGGTGCCATGCCCAGCGCTCGGTCTACAACTGGGCGGACGATATCGGGCAGAGCCAGGCGCGGGCGCTGGTGCTGGCCGAACGCGCGGCGGAGATCAGCGGCGACGATCCACTGATCCTCGCCGCGCTCGGTGCGGTGCATACCTTCGTGCGCAATCAGGCAACGGCGCGGATTCTGCTCGAGCGCGCGCTTGCCATCGACCCGAACGCGGCCTGGGCGTGGAGCCGCCTCGGATGGCTTGACAACTATGCCGACCGGCCGGAGCGCGCGATCGGGAAGTTTGAGCGCGCCCTGCGCCTCAGCCCGCTCGACCCGATGAATTTCAACAATTATGTCGGCATCGCTTGCGCGCGTGAAATCGCGCAGGACTACGACAAGGCTGCCGCGCTTTACCGGCGAGGGCTCGAGGAACGGCCGCACGCCATTTGGATTTACCCCAACCTCGCATCGGCGCTGTCGGGGCGGGCCGGATGGAGGAGGCCAGGGAGGCCTATGCGCAAATGATGCGCGGCTACCCGGGTCTGACCGCGTCGAGGTTCAGGCAGGCGATGGTCTTCTCGCCGGCAGCTCTCGACCGTATGGTCGACAATCTCAAGAAACTGGGCTTGCCGGATTGATGGGACGGCGGCCGATATCGGCGACAAAGGGGCGGCACATGGGGCGCAAATTCGCGAATATCCTCGAGACCGTGGGGAATACGCCGGTCGTCAAGATAAACCGGCTGGCGCCGGCGGGCATCAACCTCTTCGTCAAGGTCGAGGCGTTCAATCCTTTGGGGTCGGTGAAGGATCGACTTGCGCTCGGGGTGATCGAAGACGCCGAGCGCTCCGGGCGGCTCAAGCCGGGGCAGACGGTGGTGGAGGCGACCAGCGGCAACACCGGCATCGGACTCGCCATGGTGTGCGCCCAGAAAGGCTATCCGCTGGTGGTGACGATGGCCGAGACCTTCAGCGTCGAGCGGCGCAGGCTGATGCGCTTTCTCGGCGCCAAGGTGGTCCTGACGCCGGCGGCCCAGCGCGGCATGGGCATGGTGGTGAAAGCCATCGAACTCGCCAAGACTCATGGCTGGTTTCTGACGCGTCAGTTCGAGAACGAGGCCAATCCCGACTTTCATTCGCAGACGACGGCTCGGGAAATCCTCGACGACTTCGCCGGCGAGCGGCTCGACTATTGGGTCACCGGATACGGGACCGGCGGCACCCTCAAAGGCGTGGCGCGGGTGTTGGCGAAGGAAAGGCCCGATACAAAAATCATCGTTTGCGAGCCGCAGGACGCGCAACTGCTGGGCAGCGGGATCGTTCAGCAGCGCAATCCGGACGGTTCTCCGGTGACGAGTCATCCGGCATTCAAGTCGCACCCGATGCAGGGCTGGACTCCGGATTTCATCCCGAAATTAACCGCGGACGCGGTCGACATGGGTCTCATAAGCGCGCTCCTCCCGATATCGAACGAGGACGCGATGCGGTGCTCCAGGGAGCTGGCCCGCAAGGAAGGAATCTTCGTCGGCATCACCTCCGGGGCCACGTTTGCCGGCGGGTTGCGGATTTGCCGGGAGGCACCGAAGGGATCGACGGTCCTCTGCATGTTGCCGGATACGGGCGAGCGCTATCTGAGCACGCCGCTCTTTGCCGACGTGACGGCGGAAATGACCGAGGAGGAACAGGAAATCTCGCGCTCGACGCCGAGTGCCCGGCTTGGCGCTTGAACCCTCCCGGGCTGCGCCGGACGACATCGACCTCGACGTTCTGCCGGAGTTGACCGAGCATGATCTGACCGCGGGCCGATCCTTGGGGCAGTCGGTTCACTGGCTATGCCGGGGTAAAGGAAGGCACTGCGTTCGCGCCTCACGGGTATTCCCGTTGAAGAGGCCCCACATGGCCCCCGCTAGACTTGCGGGCACAGCTTCCCTACGGTGCGTCATTCGATTACGAGAACGCGGTCGACCTAAGCGGCGGCGCGTGCGTAAGCGTCGATCGCATGGTGCTGGAGAACTCTGGAATTTGCGAAGGTCGGCGCTACGCAGCGGCGAGCGAAATGCCAAGTGCCTCGACTTGGGGGGCGATGCGCGGCGTGATGAGCCCGACTTTACGTAGGTTGCGGACGAGGCCGACGTGGAGGTCTCGTCGGAAGAACTTGCGGAAGGCGGTCTCCTCGCCGCCCGCCGCCCGCGCCCGCCTCAACTGCCTGATCTCGTCGATCTCGGCGCGGCTGAACCCCATCTCCTCATAGGCCGCGAGCGGAAAGAGCCCGGTGAGTGTCCGCTGCAGCGCCCATACCGTGAAATCCTCCATCTCTCGCCGCTCGCCGGCGGACGCCTCGGCGACTAGCGCCGGCAGCGACAGCATGCCGAAGCCCATGTGACGCGCTTCGTCCTGCAGGATCCGTCGGCACACCTGGCGGAGCACCTCGTCCTTCGAAGATTCCGCGAGCATGCGGAAGAGCGAGACGGCAAAGGTCTCGGCGACGAGCTGCAACCCGATCGTCTTGAGATACCAGGCCGAGGTCCCGAGCAGCGTGTCGAAGATTTCGCGGACGTTGCCGGCGAGGGGATAACTTTTCCCATCCAGGCGCAGCGCGAAATAGCGGTGCAGCACCTCGTTGTGTCGGGCTTCGTCGACCACTTGCGTCGCTTGGAACAGTTTGGCGTCCTGGCCAACGACGTTTTCGACCAGCTGACTGCAGACCAGCATGGCGCCGTGCTCGCCATGCATCAAGGTCGAGAGGCGCCAGCGCGCCACGCGCCGGTTGAGTTCGACCTGCGCGGCGGGATCGAGCCGGTCCCAGAAGGCCGTGCCATGAATGTCGACGAGATCGTCGGCGATGAGGCCGCTGTCGCTCTCGAGCGGTTGCGCCCAGTCAATGTCGCTGGCGGCGTTCCACTGGTCGAGCTTCGCCTGCTCGTAGAGCCGGCGAAGATTGGCGTCCTCGCCATCGTAGTCATGGCGAAAATAGGCGGTATTCCGAGTCTCGATCTGGTGCCCGCGCTGCATCGACGCGCCTCCGCGCTGTCTTTCTCAGCATATCCGACGCCCCCGTCCGCCGCCAAGCTCAAAGCTGCAGCTCAAAGCCGCGACGGCCGAAAGGCGCGCATCTCCGTGGCAAGGGCCTGGGGCGCTTCATAGCGCCGAACCGGCCACTTGCGCCTGCCGCCCTGAGCGCGTTCCGCCGAGCCCATCGCGGTGCCCCGGGCATCCGGAGCTACTTCTGCGTGAGCCGATCAGGTCCGGTCGTCAGGACGCCCGAGCCGAGGGAAGCGCGATGGCGTGGTTGTGCGGAGTCAATGCCGATGGACAACGCGGTGCGCCGGAAATGCAATCGAGACCACCGTCCCTTGGGCCGGTGCGCTGGCGATCGTCAGGATCGCGCCGTGCAGCTCCGCCAGCCTTCTGGCCAAAGGCAGTCCGAGCCCCGAGCCCTGGTAGGGGCGGCTGAGACGATTGTCGGACTTGGCGGAAAGGCTGATCTCCCAGCTGCACGAAGCCGTCTCGACCGCATGCTCCTACTCGGGTCCACACCGCACCGAGAGCGTTTTGACCGGCGATACGATGTGTGCGGCTCGGGTCAAGGGCGGCGGCGCCGCACCAGCACGACCGTTGTTCC
>JASHRZ010000749.1 GCA_030037055.1 Alphaproteobacteria bacterium | reverse complement strand
CCCCGCCGCGCGCCCCATTTTCCAGGCTGAGGTGTTACCTATGTGCCCGGATAGAACTGTCACCTATGTCCCCGATTGCACATCCGACCGCCGCTTGCGCGGGCAGAGGGACAGCTGACGATTGCGTCTGAACAAAACACGCTCTAAGCGCCGTAAGGGCGCCATTCGCCTTCGTGCTGGGCAAGCCGGTCGGCGATGATGCGCCAGGCGGCGGGGCTGCGCGCCATGGTGCTGTGCGCGCCCTTGACCTCGATGTTCTCGCGACGCGGCCCCTCGGCCTCGAGGCAGCTCTGCCAGGCGACGATGCCGTCGCTCAGCGTGTAGAGCGCCGTCACCGGCACCGCCGGCGGCAAGTTGAAGCCGGCATAGAGGCTCGAGGAATGGCGGCTGTGCCAGCGCGCCAGCATGCGATAGAGCGGTTCGAGCTGGCTTGCCGTCGGCAGGCGGATCGGGCTCGCCAGCACGATCAGCTGGCGCACGTAGCCCGGCTGCTGCTTCGCCAGCTCGCGGGCAAAGGCGCCGCCGAGGCTGTGGCCGATGAGGCTCACCTTGCGCCCCGCGCGCTCGACGATCGCCTCAAGCCGGCGCTCGAGCCCGTCGAGCGCGCGCTCGGTCGGGCCGAGATTGACGCCGAGCCGCCAGCCATGGACGGCATAGCCGCGCGCCTCAAGGAAGCGGGTAAGCGGCTTCATATAGCCTTCGCCGCGCAGGAAGCCCGGCACCAGCAGCACCGGATGGCCGTCGCCTGCGGGTGCCGCACGCGCCGCGGCGAGGATCGCGCGCTGCCGCATCGGCGTCGCTGCCGACACCGCCTCCCGCCACAGGCGCTGCATCGGCGGCCGCGCCCGCTTGTCGTCGTAGAACAGCGTCTCCATCGCACCAGCATGCCGCCCCTCTGCCGCAGGTCAAGCGACAGTTGTCAGTCGTCAGTTGTCAGTTTTCAGTGGCCGGAAGGTGGGCCAAACTGACGACTGAAAACTGAAAACTGACTACTTGCGTCCCATGATCGTCCTCTTCACCGATTTCGGCCTTGCCGGGCCCTATACCGGGCAGGTGAAGGCGGTGCTGTACCGTCTCGCGCCCGCCGTCCCAGTGGTCGACCTCTTCGCCGACGCGCCGAGCCGCAATCCGAAGGCGGCAGCCTATCTTCTCGCCACCTATGGCGCCTGGTTTCTGCCGGGAACGGTGCTGCTCGCCGTGGTCGATCCCGGCGTCGGCGGCCCCCGCGCGGCGCTTCTGGTCGAAGCCGAGGGCAGGCTTTACGTCGGTCCCGACAACGGCCTCTTCGAGCTGGTCCGCCGCCGCGCGCCCGCGGCGCGGGTTTCGGAGATCACTTGGCGGCCCGAAGCGCTCTCGGCGAGCTTCCACGGTCGCGACCTCTTCGCGCCAGTGGCCGCCATGCTGGCGCGCGGCGATTCGGTCCCGAGCGAGCCGCGCCCGAGCGACTTCGGCCGCTGCGCCGACTGGCCCGACGATCTCGCCGAGATCGTCTATATCGACCATTACGGCAATGCGCTGACCGGCCTGCGCGCCGCGCAGCTCCCTGTCGATGCGAGGCTCCTCGCCGCCGGCCGCGCCATCCCTCGCGCCCGCACTTTTTCCGCCGTGCCCGCAGGTGAAGCCTTCTGGTACGAGAATTCCAACGGGCTTGCCGAGATCGCCGTCAATCTCGGCCGCGCCGATGAAGCGCTCGGCCTCGCCATCGGCAGCAGTGTGGAGGCGAAGGCGTAGTTGACTGACAACCCCCTTTTCCCTTGCCCGACTCGCTCCTGCTCGTGTCTGCTGTCGCCATGCCCGATTTCGCGCTGGAGAGGGCGTGCCCGGGTCTGGTCTGCGGCGTCGACGAGGCCGGGCGCGGGCCGCTGGCGGGACCGGTGGTGGCGGCGGCGGTGATCCTCGACCGGCGGCGGCTGCCGCGGGCGCTGCGCTACGGGCTCGACGATTCCAAGAAGCTCACCGCCGAACAGCGCGAGGAATTCGCTCTCCTGCTTGAGCGCTGCGGCGCCGAGATCGGCATCGGCGCCGCCAGCGTCATCGAGATCGACCGCCGCAACATCCTGCAGGCGACGCTCGCCGCGATGGCGCGCGCCGTGACAGCGCTGCCGCGCCGGCCCGAGATCGCACTGGTCGACGGCAACGTGCCGCCGGCGCTTGCCTGCCCGGTGCGCACCGTAATCGGCGGCGACGGGCTCTCGCTCTCGATTGCCGCTGCCTCGGTCATCGCCAAGGTGACGCGCGACCGGCTGATGCGCCGCCTGGCGCTGCGCTATGGCGGCTATGGCTGGGAGACCAATGTCGGCTACGGCACCCCCGAGCACCAGGAGGCCCTCAAGCTGTTGGGGCTAACGCCGCATCACCGACGATCCTTTGCGATGGCGCAGCTCACGCTCGGATTTGAGTCGAACGAATCCCTCTAAATGTTTGATTCTAAAAATGATTGACGCCGCGACTCCAGGCGCGCACAGTGGCGCCACGCGAGCGGGGGAGTTCATATGGCGCCGGGGGGCGGGGTGCAGGACGGCGAAGTCTTGGTCGGCGACTGCGTCGAGCTTATGGCCCGTCTGCCGGAAGCCTCGGTCGACCTCGTCTTCGCCGATCCGCCCTACAACCTCCAGCTCAATGGCGAGCTGCTGCGCCCCAATCACAGCCGCGTCGACGGCGTCGCGGAGGACTGGGACCACTTCGCCGATTTCGCCGCTTACGACCGCTTCACCCGCGCCTGGCTGAGCGAGGCGCGCCGGCTGCTGAAGCCCGACGGTGCGCTCTGGGTCATCGGCAGCTATCACAACATCTATCGCGTAGGATCGCTGCTGCAGGATCTCGGATTCTGGATCCTCAACGACATCGTCTGGCGCAAGACCAATCCGATGCCGAATTTCCGCGGCCGGCGCTTCACCAACGCGCATGAGACGCTGCTGTGGTGCGCGCGTTCGGAGGAGGCGCGCTACACCTTCAACTACGAGGCGATGAAGGCGCTCAACGAGGATCTGCAGATGCGCAGCGACTGGCTGCTGCCGCTCTGCGTCGGGCCCGAGCGCCTGAAGCGCGACGGCCGCAAGGCGCATCCGACGCAGAAACCCGAGGCGCTGCTCCACCGCGTGCTGCTCGCCTCGACCAAGCCCGGCGAGCTCGTGCTCGATCCCTTTTTCGGCACCGGCACCACCGGCGCGGTGGCGAAGCGACTGAAGCGCCGTTTCATCGGCATCGAGCGCGAGGCCTCCTACGCGGCGCTCGCCCGCAGGCGCATCGCCGCCGTCGAGCCCGCCCTGCTCGACGCGATTGCTACCCAGGCCCGGCGCGAGGAGCCGCGCATCCCCTTCGGCGCGCTGGTCGAGCGCGGCCTGCTCAAGCCCGGCGAGGTGCTGGTCGACGCCAGCGGGCGGTTCTGCGCCAAGGTGCGCGCCGACGGCACGCTCATCGCCGCCGAGACGCGCGGCTCGATCCACCAGGTCGGCGCCCAGCTCCAGGGCGCGCCCGCCTGCAACGGCTGGGCCTTCTGGCATTTCCTGCACAAGGGCCGCAAGATCTCGATCGACGTGCTGCGCCAGAAGCTCCGCGCCGAGCTTGAGGGCAACGCCGCCCGGCCCTGAGCCCCGCTGGGAGCGGAGGGGTTGGGTGAGGTCGGGGGCGAAGAAGGACTTTCCGGCGCAGCATTGACGGGCGTCTCGCTCCTCTCTATGTTTGCGTCATGCAGACCAGCGGGTTCAACGGCCTTCGACTTATCGCCCCGACGCTCTAAGGAGTGTCGGGCCCTCGCCGTTCGTTCTCTTCCGCCTGAGTCCTGCATCATGCCCATCCGAGCATCGCAACCTGTTCCCACCGCGGTCTCCGCACGCCTTCTGACGGTCCTGCGACTTAGCCGCAGCCGCTGAGCCTCGACGCTCGGCGGCCAGGCCTGCCTTCAAACCGACTTCAGGGGTCCCGTGCCATGACCATGCCCGTTGAGAAATACCGCCCCTTCGCGCCCATCCATCTCCCCGACCGGCGATGGCCGTCGCGGGTCATCGAGCGCGCGCCAACCTGGTGCAGCGTCGATCTGCGCGACGGCAACCAGGCGCTGGTCGAGCCAAT
This sequence comes from Alphaproteobacteria bacterium, assembly GCA_030037055.1. Taxonomy (GTDB): domain Bacteria; phylum Pseudomonadota; class Alphaproteobacteria; order ATCC43930; family CGMCC-115725; genus DAHUYF01. Next base: position 2,725 of record JASHRZ010000749.1, on the reverse strand, counting down.
GGGCGCCGAGCGCAAGCGGCGCATGTTCGACCTCCTGGTGAAGCTCGGCTTCAAGGAGATCGAGGTAGGCTTCCCCGCCGCTTCGCAGACCGAATTCGACTTCATGCGCCAGCTCATCGACGAGCGCCTCGTGCCCGACGACGTCACCATCCAGGTGCTCACTCAATCGCGCCCGGAGCTGATCGAGCGCACCTTCGAGGCGTTGCGCGGCGCGCGGCGCGCCATCGTCCATCTCTACAACTCGACCTCGAACCTGCAGCGCCGCGTCGTCTTCGGCCTCGACCGAGCGGGGATCACCGACATCGCGGTGAGCGGCGCCCGCCTCATCCGCGATTTCGCCGCCGCCATGCCCGAGACCGAGATCGTCTACCAATACTCGCCGGAGAGCTTCACCGGCACCGAGCTCGACTATGCCGTCGAAATCTGCGCCGCGGTGCTCGATGTCTGGCGGCCCTCCCCGCAAAAGAAGGCGATCCTCAATCTCCCCGGCACGGTGGAGATGGCGACCCCCAACGTCTACGCCGACCAGATCGAATGGTTCGGCCGCGCCATGCCTGGGCGCGATCGCTTCGTCCTCAGCGTCCATCCGCACAACGACCGCGGCACGGCGGTGGCCGCGACCGAGCTCGCGGTGATGGCCGGGGCCGAGCGCGTCGAGGGCACGCTCTTCGGCAATGGCGAGCGCACCGGCAATGTCGACGTCGTGACCTTGGCGCTTAACCTCTTCAGCCAGGGGGTCGATCCCGGCCTTGAGATCTCGGATATCAATGAGATCGTGCGCACCGTCGAGTACTGCAACCAGCTCCCCGTCCATCCCCGCCATCCCTATGCCGGCGAGCTGGTCTTCACCGCCTTTTCGGGCTCGCATCAGGACGCGATCAAGAAGGGCCTCGACGATCTCGCCCGCCGCAATGACGAGCTGTGGGAGGTGCCGTATCTGCCGGTCGATCCGCGCGATCTCGGACGCAGTTACGAGGCGATCATCCGCATCAACAGCCAGTCGGGCAAAGGCGGCGTCGCTTATCTGCTCAAGACCGATTACGGCCTCGATCTGCCGCGCCTGTTGCAGGTGGAGTTCAGCGCCGTGGTTCAGGAGATGACCGACCGCACCGGCAAGGAGGCAACCGCCGCCGAGATCTGGCGCCTCTTCAACGCCACATATCTCGACCCCGCAGCGAGCCTCGTGCTGGTCGATTACGAAATGCTGCCCGATGCCCGCGCCCACCGCCGTCTCGAGGCGGCGATCCGCCGCAACGGCGCCGAGCAGCGGATATGGGGCGAAGGCAACGGCCCGATCGACGCCTTCATCGACGCGCTGCGGCGCCACTGCGGCATCGACCTCGCCCTCGTCGATTACCGCGAACACGCGCTCACTGCCGGCTCCGCCGCCAAGGCCGCGGCCTATGCCCAGATCCGCGCTCCGGGCGGCGGCACGCTCTTCGGCGTCGGCCTCGACGAGAACATCGTCACCGCCTCGCTGCAAGCGGTGGCGAGCGCCGCCGCCCGCTTCGAGAAGCCATAGCGATCGCCGCGGCTCTCGCCTCTCCCCCTTGCGGGAGAGGGCGGCGCGGCCGAGCGGCGCCGTGTGAGGGGCACCGCACGCCCCATGCTCGTCGAATTATCGCTCGCTGGCGACGCTGGCCTGCCGGGAGCCATGACCAAAGCGACGACATCGACTGCATGGCTCGCGTGAAGCGACGCGGCGCTTGCGGCTCGGCGGGCCCAGTTTCGGCTTGGGGATCGGCATGCCGCGCCGCTATTTCGGATCAGGCATCTCATCGAGATGCTCGTGCCGGAGATGCCTGCAAGACGCGCCGATCGCCTTGACCTTCTCATCGAAAAGCTCGGCGGTGGCGAAGCTGCGGCGGCTTTCCCGCAAACGCCGGAACTCGTATTCCTCGGCCCCCGCGAAGTAGGGACCGCAGCGCCTGCAGAGATCACGGAGACCCCGATTCCCGACGATCACATCGCGCGCACCGGGCGGCCCCTGCCCGCCAGCGGCCTGCGATGAAAATTTGCCGTCATGACCATGGTTGCGCATCGGAGCGATGCTCGCGCAAAAATTGCTAGGAGCGAGCCGTAATGGAACCGGTCGGGAAAGAGCGCGATGCTAAATCCATTGCCAAGCAGCAAATGCCGCTTCGTTTGCGCGTTCTCATGCAAGGCTTGCTCGAAGCTGATGATGCGCGGCTGCGACATGGTCGGGCGATCGCCGCAGATTTCAGGTCGTCCTTCACAAGCGCCTCGCGGATTTCGCCCGACAATAGGACATCAAGCATTCCTGCTTTAAGTTGATTGAGCTGCTCTAGTCGACATATCTCGTGGAGCAGGAAAATCCGATTCGCAGGGCGGGACCCAGCGGCCGAAAAATGTGGGAAAGGGCCGAGATCTTTGAGTCGTGCTGCGGCCTATCGCGTTGGCCGCTCACTCCAGCTTCCCCACCCGCCTCCCTCCTCTCGCATGCGCCACCACCTTCTTCATCACCGTCGGCAGCGCGTGGTCTCTGAGATCGTCGGGGCGTACCCATTGTCCGCGCTTGCTGAAGCCAGCGCGCACCGTGCCGGCGAGCACCGCAAGCTCGAGATGGAAATGCGTGAAGCTGTGGCGCACGACCCCCGACAGCATCCGCCAGCGCGCCTTGACCGGCGCCGTCGCGATCGCCTCCGACTCGCTCCAGGGCGAGTCGCGCCACGGCGTCGAGGGCACCTCCATCATGCCGCCGAGC
>JASHRZ010000748.1 GCA_030037055.1 Alphaproteobacteria bacterium | reverse complement strand
CTCTTCTGAGAAGAGTTTCGGCTGTTCCCAGGCTGCAAAGTGTCCGCCCTTCTCCACCCTGTTGTAGTAGATGAGTTTGGGATACGCGCGCTCTGCCCAACTCTTCGGCGCTTGGTAGAGCTCATCAGGAAAGACGCTCACGGCAACCGGGATGGAGACGGCTTTGACTCCGAAGAAAGAAACCTTGTTCTCAAATGCCTCCCAATAGAGGCGCCCACCGGAAATCGCAGTGTTTGTGAGCCAGGTGAGCGTGACGTTGTCGAGGACATCATCCCGTGTCAGCCCTTCAGGCTGCCCGTCAAAGACACGTGAGATCATTGCCAAGCTGCGCGCGTCGTGATCGAGGAAGTAACCGGCTATCTCGACGGGGGAATCTGCAATCCCGTAAAAGGCCTGCGGGCGCAACCCCATCTGGTAGCCGTAGCGCAGCTCATGCTCTGGACCCGGTGCAGACAAAACGAACTTTCGCGCAAACTCCGATGTCGGATTGTGGCAAATTCATATTGAAGGACCGCTTCGCTGCCTGCCAATCGCCCACGAGACCGTCTCCCCGCGCGAAATTCCGGCAACCGGCTTACCGAGGTTGTGTTCCAGCACGGGTCGCCAAGGCACAAGCGTGAACTCGCGGCTCTTCTCGATCAGCGCGAATCGACCGCTCGCCAAGTTCACCGATCGACGATAGACGCCCTCGATCCGATCGCCGGAGCGGGTCTCGGCGTACGGGAGACCAAGCTCTTCCGAAAGCTGCTCAGTCACGCGGGTCAGCTCGCGTCGACGCAGCAGGCCAAGCATATTGGCGCGGTAAACGATACGATCCTGCTCCTCGCGCGCCAGCTCCTGCTCGATGAGCCATTGACGGCGCTGGACAAGAGCCATGCTGACTTCCCGACCGAAGCCCATGTCGCGGGTCTGTATCGGCGCATCGGACACGAGTTCGCGATCGAGCCAGGTCGCGCCATCGGCTGTCAGCTGGCGTTCAAGCGGGAGCGCTGACAGAATTTCGATCGCAACAGGATTTAGCCGCGCCTGTATGCGCTCGTAGGCAGCCGCGCGCTGCAAGTGATCTGGCGCGATGATCCAGGTGCCGTCCGGCTCGCGATCGACGAAGCCGCCGAGGCGGCGCATGGCTTCGAGCCGCCGCACGTGCGTCTCGGCAAAGCTAACCGAAGCGGTCGGATCATGTCCGAGATGGATTTCGACGGTGTACCGACCACCGTTCTTCGCTGCGATCTCTGCCACGGTTCTGTCTACCTCCCGAGGCGCAGCTCGCTTCGGCTCGACGGCGACGATGCTGCCCTCGGCCAAGGGCTCGATTGCACTGCCTCTGCCGATGTCCACGTAGTGGGCTCGGCCGTCCACGCCATCGACGATGAGATAGTGCCGGTCGTTGAGCTCGTCCGCCAAGCCGCGCGCAACAAGGCGGCCGATCAGCCGATCGGCATCAGGCACGACAGGATCATAGATGGCATAGTCAGCCATGCCACGTGCTGAGCCATCGCGCGTCATCTCGCGATGCATGGTCTTGATGATGTCCCCGCGCTCGCCCATGCGGCGGAGCACCGGCTCGAGTTTGGCGTCGAGCCGCCACCGACCCGGCGCGATCTCCTCGGCAAGCCCCAGGCGCCTCAGCTTCTGCAAGCGCCCGGCGCGCAAGCTCTGCCGAAAAACGTCGCCACTCGAGACGCCTGACCTGACGACACCATCCTCGCCGGCCTCGCGTAGCAGGCGTCGGTCGAGACTTGTGAAGCTCTCCGCCTCCATCTCGCCGCTGAAACGGCTCTGTATCTCGTGGTCGGTCCGCGGGCCCAGATCCAAGGTCACGATCTCCGCAGCACGTTCCCGCATGCCTTGGCTGAGGTACTCCCGCGCAATGACCAGGTCCTTGCCCCGATCGTCTCGGCCGCGAACAATGATATGGCTGTGGGGATGGCCGGTGTTGTAGTGATCGACAGCGACCCAATCGAGGGTGGTCCCGAGATCCTCTTCCATCTGCTGTAGGAGACGGCGAGTGAAGGGCTTGAGGTCGTCGTATTGGATCGCGTCCTCGGCCGAAACGATGAAACGGAACTGGTGCCGATCGTCCTCGCAGCGTTTCAGGAAAGCCGAGCCATCCGCCAGGTCGGACTTCGCGTCATAGAGATCACCCGGCAAGCCATCGCGAGTAACGCCGTCTCGCTGGAGATAGCGAACATGGAGTTTGGCACCCTTCAACCCTCGACCCGCCATCTTCACGATGCGAGCCTTGATGACGACGCGACGGGTGCGGAAGGCGGCGTAGCGGTCGCGCGACGCGAGGACGCGGCCGACCCCGGCGCCGCGGCCGATGCGATTGCCGTGAAATGTGCCGCGGCCGGGTCTGCGTCCACCACGCATCCCGACCGTCTGCGCCACCTGCCGCAAGAAGGTGCTGCGGACCTCGCCTCCGCGCGAGCGAATTTTGCCGAGCTTGGGCTCGAACTCGTCGTCGCGGCTCACGCGCGGACCTCATCGATATTGCGCGTTCCGTGGCGCGGCCACGGCATCGGCGGCCACTGGGAGGCCGGGACAATCACTGCGGCAGAACAAGAGCTTGGCGAGCGCCTAGAGGGTCCGGGCGGGAATCCCTCCAAGAAACCGATGTGCAGACAACATCTTACCCGACACTGGAGGGTCTCTTTTATCTTGCCTTCCGGCGGTTCTGACGTCCGCTGGCGCTCTCTGCGCGACCACATGCGATCTCCTCCTCTGATGCTATTCGTCTCGACGCGACAGCGGCACGAACAAAGCGCCCTCGTTTGACGCTGCTGCAGAGCATGATTCGCGGCCTAGCGGTATGAAAAATGAGGCTCGATCACCGGCTCGACCTGCGCTCCCCGCGACCTGATTCGAGTGCTCCGACGCGGGCAAAGTCCTGTCCCCGAGCACGAAAAATAGCGACCTCCCCGACTGAAATTGGGGCTCACTCTGTGGCCGAGAACTCGTCATCCGAGTATTGCTTGAAGCACCAGAGTCGGTCGCCGCTCCCTTCGCGAGCACGCTATCAGCGACATCGGACCCAATCGCGC
>JASHRZ010000086.1 GCA_030037055.1 Alphaproteobacteria bacterium | reverse complement strand
GGCCTCAATCCGCTGCGCGAGATTCTGGCGGCGGAGGTCGATTTCGCGCGCCTGCGCGAGGCCTCGCCCATCGCCCTGCTGATCGGCGCCACGCGGGTGAAGGACGGCAGGCTGCGCCTCTTCCGCACCCACGAGGTCACGCTCGAGGCGGTTGTGAGAAACCTCGCAAAGGAGGCCGCACTCAGTCGCGACAATGCTTTGGACTCATGCGCGTGCCTGAGCAGTTCGCCGGTCCCGGGGCTTGTGCGATGCAGGGACAGGGAGGGCTTTCGAGCTGGTGAAGGGCATGCAAGCGCAAGGGCTGGAATGGGGCGAGGGCTACCGGGAGCTGGCACGACGTTGCGACCCTTGGGGCCGAGCGTCACCTTGACGGCATTGGCCAGGATGTCGACGCCGCGCGGCATTCGATCGCGGGCATCACCATGATCTGTTCATTCAAGACGAGGGACTTGGAAGCCTCCTAGAATAGGAACCGCTTTCGATTAACTGATTGAAAGCTCCGGTGCGGACTGCCGCATTCGAACCGGGATTGGGCTTGTGGGGGAGCTCGCGGCGAGCTCCCGCCACCGGCGGTCTTGTGCTGTTGGGCCTAGAAATCGGTGAACTTGGCGGCGGTGCAATTGCCGCACCGCCAGGGATACGACCAGTCCGCGACCTTGCCCTTGTCCTCTTCGAGATATTTGCTCCAGGGCTGTGGTTCCAGCACCGTCTTGCTTTGATAGACGATCGAGAACTGGCCGTTGGCTTGTATCTCGCCGATCATGACCGGCTTGGAGAGATGGTGATTGCTGTTCATCACCTCGACGAAGCCGGAGGGCGCTTTCATCTTCTGCCCAATCATCGCCTGGCGGACCGCATCGACATTGGTCGTTCCGGCCTGTTCGACGGCATAGACCCACATATGGAAGAGGATGTATTCGGCTTCCATCGGGTCGTTGGTCACCCGTTTCGGATCCTTCGTATAGGCGTGCCATTTCTCGATGAAGGCCTTGTTCTCCGGCGACTTCACCGATTGGAAATAGGCCCAGCCCGCGAGGTGCCCGACGAGGTTCTTCGTATCGATGCCGGCGAGTTCCTCCTCGCCGACGGAGAAGCCGATGACCGGCACCTCCGTCGCCTTCACGCCCTGGTTCGCGAGTTCCTTGTAGAAGGGGACATTGGCGTCGCCGTTGATCGTCGAGATCACCGCGGTCTTCTTGCCGGCGGCTGCGAATTGCTTGATCTTCGCGACCTCGGTCTGCCAGTCGGAAAAGCCGAACGGGGTGTAGTTCTCGCGAATGTCGTCGTCGCTGACGCCCTTCGATTTGAGGAATGCACGGATGATCTTGTTGCTGGTGCGCGGATAGACGTAGTCGGTGCCCTCTAGCACCCACCGCTTCACCGCGCCGCCTTCGCCGCTCATCAGATATTCGATCGCAGGGACCGCCTTGTTGCTCGGCACCGAGCCGCCGTAGAAGACGTTGTAGGACGCCTCCTCGCCTTCATATTCGAGCGGATAGAACAGGAGGCCGTTGAGCTCCTCGAATACCGGCAGCACCGATTTCCGCGATACCGAGGTCCAGCAGCCGAAGACGGCCGCGACCTTGTCCTTCTGCAGCAGCTCGCGCGCCTTCTCGGCGAAGAGCGGCCAGTCCGAGGCCGGGTCGACGACCACCGGCTCGACCTTCTTGCCCAACAGGCCGCCATGGTCATTGAGCTCGGCGATCTGCATCAACATGAGATCCTTGAGGATCGTCTCGCTGATGGCCATCGTGCCGGAGAGCGAATGCAGGATGCCGACCTTGATGGTGTCCTCCGCCCTCGCCGACCCGATCGCGGGCACCAGCAAGGCGACAGACGCAAGGCGCGCCAGAAAACGAAACTCGGGTCTCATCGGACACTCCCTCATGTCGCGTGTTGCACTGCGGCAAATGGTGCACATTCCGCGGTCGAGGCCGAAGAACCATTCCGCGAAAACCCGGTGGCACCGCCGCAACCCTATCGCCAATGCCTGTCTTGCACCCAAAATGAGCAGAAAACCCAAGATTTGATCAAGTTCTGGACAGCAACTGCGGAAACCACTGGGCTGGAGTCCAGGTTCCATAACGGCAAAGGGACCAGTTGCGTTAGCACCAAGCTGGCTCCTTCATTTATGCTTTCCCGCTGCACTGCAGCACGCCTATCATCCGAGTGGCGGCACCGATCAATCGATCTTCGCATGCGGATACCGATCCCTCTTCTGCTCGACCGGTCTCGATCGGAGACTCTGATCGCGCAGCTCGCGGATCAGTTGCGCGAAGCCATCTGCCGAGGCCGGATAGCGCCCGGCGAGCGGCTGCCCTCATCGCGCTCGCTGGCCGATCAACTCGTCATTGCCCGCAACACGGCGATGCGGGCCTATGAGACCCTGGTGATCGAGGGTTATGCCGAAGCGCGCCCGGCTTCCGGCGTCTTCGCGGCGGCAGGTTTGCCGGCGCCGCCCGCCTTGCCGGCGCCAAGCGAGGCATCAGCCGCCATGCCGCAGGCACGGCGATCGCCCCTGCCGCTCCTTGCAGTGCCGGTGCCGAGCGCCGCCGTGGCTCCTCGCGGCAGCATTTCCTTTGACTTTTCGCCGTCGGCACCGGGCGCCGCGATGTTTCCGCTCAAGACCTGGCGTCGTCTGCTGCAGGGAGCGCTGACCAAGGGTGGCGCCGGCGGCTTGTCCCAGCCCGGCGATCCCGGCGGGCTTGCGGCGTTGCGCATGGCGCTTGCGCAGCACCTTGCCGCAGCCCGGGGCATCGCCGCCGACCCCGCCCAGATCCTAGTGCTGAGCGGCATCCGCGAAGGCATCGCGCTCGCCGCGCGGCTGCTGCTGGCGCCCGGCCGGCGCGTCGTGCTCGAAAATCCTGTCTATGCCGGGGCCGCCGCCGCCTTCGCCATGTCGGGCGCGGCGCTGCAGCGCGTCGCAGTGGACGATGAGGGTCTGCGCAGCGACGCCCTGCCGGAGGACGGCGCCGCGCTCGTCTACGTCACGCCCTCCCATCAATATCCCACCGGACACACCCTCTCCATGGCACGCCGGCGCGCGGTCGCGAGCTGGGCGCGCCGGCAGGGCTGCTACATCCTGGAGGATGATTGCGACGGCGATTTCCGCTTCGAGGGAGCACCGCTGCCGGCGATCGCCGCGCTGGCGCCTGACTGCACAATCCATCTCGGCAGCTTCGCCAGGGCGCTCGGCGCGGGGGTGAGGCTCGGCTACATGGTGGCACCGCCGCCGCTGGTCGAGGCGATGCGTGCGGCAAAGCTCTTGCTGACCGGCAGCCCGCCATGGCTCGAGCAGGCCGCGCTCGCCGAGATGATCCGCGCCGGCAGCTACAGCGCGCATCTTGCCCGGGCACGCGCGCATTATCGCGAGAGCCGCGATTGCCTGCTCGCGTCGCTCCGGCGGCATTTCGGCGAGGTCAGCGTCACCGGCGAGTCCGCCGGCCAGCACTTGCTGTGGCATTTACCGGCAGGCGTGCCGGATGCCATCACCTTGGAAGCGCTCGCCCGCCGCACGCGTGTGGGTGTCTATTCCTTGGCGTCGGCCGGCGCCAGCGACACCCCGCCTTCGCTGCTGACGCGCCGCGGCCTCGTCCTCGGCTATGGCGCCCTTTCGCATCGGCAAATCGAGCAGGGAATTGCCCGTCTCTCCGACGCGGTGGACGACACGCTCGATCGCCGCCACGACTTCGTCGACGAACTGCTGCTGTCGGAGCCGCCGCCGGCGCGAGCGGCGCGTCCGGCTCCGCGCTTTCGTCAGCGGCCGGCTCTACGGCCGAGAGAGCCGGCTCGGGCATCCTCAGCGCGCAGCTCATCGCGAGAGGAACGAGCGATGCCCGTGCTCCGGGGAGTTTACCGCTATCCGATAAAGGGCTTGAGCCCCCAGCCGCTGCCCGGCATCGAGCTCGCGGTCGGCAAGCCCTTGCCGCATGATCGCATCTTCGCCTTCGCGCGGCCGGGCAGCCCGATCGATCCGGATGCGCCGCGGTGGGGAAAGAAGGGCCTCTTCGTAATGCTGATGCTGGACGAAGGTCTGGCGCGCGTGCAGAGCCATCTCGATGTGGAAAGGCTGACGCTCACCCTGACGCAGGACAATCGGCGGCTGCTCAAGGCCGATCTCGGCGACCCCGCCGCGGTGGCCGAGGTCGAGGCGTTCTTTCACCGCTTGGTGCCGACCTTGCGCGCGCCGCCGCGGCTGGTGCGGGCGCGCGACGGGCATTTCATGGACAAGCCCGACAATGTGCTCTCGCTGATCAATCTCGCGACCCTGCGCAGCCTCGAGGAGCGCTGGGGCTATGCGATCGATCCCCTGCGCTTCCGCGCCAACCTCTATATCGATGGCGCGCGGCCCTGGGAGGAGTTCGATTGGGTTGGCGGCGACATTACGATCGGCGACGCGGCCTTCCGCGTCGATCGCCGCAATGGCCGCTGCGGCGCCACCAACGTCAACCCCGCGACCGGCGAGCGCGATCTCGACCTTCCCGCCTCGCTCAGAGCAACCTTCGGCCACAAGGATCTGGGCGTCTACCTGCTGGTGCGCGAAAGCGGCAAAGTGGTGGTGGGCGATACGGTGAGCGTGCCGCGTCACGTCGCGATATCGGCGGAGGCGGCACCTGCGCCGGCGCCTGCCGCGGATCATCGCCGCTTTATCTGCCGCGGCTGCTACTTCATCTACGATGAAACGATCGGTGCACCGCAATCCGGCATCGAGCCGGGCATGCCCTTTGCCGAGCTTTCGGCCGCCTGGCGGTGTCCCGACTGCGGCAGCGACAAGAGCACCTTCCGCCCCTATGTGGAGCTGACCGCGCCGCGGGCGTAGCTGCCGCTCTGCAGTGATCCGCGCGGGCGAGCTGGTGCGGGTCTTTCCCCAGCATCTCGGCGTGTGTTTTCGCGCGCGTCCTGATCCGCTGTGCCACATCGCCGGCCGCCTTATCATCCCAATCTCCCAGCGGCCAGCGAAGGCAAACAACGGCTCGTCCTTCGGAAGGATCGCATAGGGAATCTTGTCCTCTGGCGCGTTCTTCCACTCATAGAAGCCCGAAGCCGGGATGATG
>JASHRZ010000747.1 GCA_030037055.1 Alphaproteobacteria bacterium | reverse complement strand
CCTCGCGCAAAAGGCGGCGGAATGACCGTCGTGGCCGTCGCCGTGCAAGTGCTGCCCCATGGCGACGGGCTGCCGCTGCCTGCCTATGCCACGCCGGGCAGCGCCGGCGTCGATCTTGTCGCAGCGCTGGACGAGCCGCTGGTGCTGGGCCCCGGGGCGCGCGTCGCCGTGCCCACCGGCATCGCGCTCGCCCTGCCCGAGGGCCTCGAGGCGCAGCTGCGGCCGCGCTCGGGCCTGGCGCTCCGCTACGGGCTCGCCGTGCTCAACAGTCCCGGGACGATCGATGCCGACTACCGCGGCGAGGTCCGCGTCATCCTCGCCAATCTCGGCAGCGAGCCCGTCACGATCGCCCGCGGCGAGCGCATTGCCCAGCTCGTGGTGGCGCCCGTGATCCGAGTCGCGTTCGAGCGCGTCACCGCGTTGCCGGCGAGTGCACGCGGCGCCGGCGGATTTGGCTCGACGGGGCGCTGATTGCTGCGGCTCACCAAGAAGCTGCTCTTCGCTATCGAGGCGGTGCTCGACATCGCCTACAACGCCGGCACGATGCCAGTGCAGTCCAGCGAGATCACGCGCCGGCAGGGCATCCCGCGCCGCTATCTCGAGCAGGTCCTGCAGCAGCTCGTGCGCGAAGGCGTGCTGCTGGGGGTGCGCGGCCCGCGCGGCGGCTATCGCCTGGCGCGCGAGCGCCGCCGCATCACCCTCGGCGAGATCGTGCGCATCGTGCGCTCGCTAGAGAGCAGCGAGGATCCGATCGAGACCGATGGCGGCGCCGAACTCGGCCACAAGGTGGTGCGGCCGCTCTGGCTCGAGCTGCAGGAGCAGCTGATGCAGCGCCTCGACAACCTCACCATCGAGGAACTCTGCACTCGCGCCCATCAGGCCGGCGTCGCCGGCGAGTACGCCAGCCGATTCGACTACACGATCTAGTTCCTCGTATCAGGGGTCAGCCTGCGATGCGCGGTGGTTTGAAGCTCGGCTTTCTCGCCTCCCATAGCGGCAGCAGCATGAAGGCGATCCTCGACGCCATCGCCCAGGGCACGTTGCGCGCCAGCGCCTGCGTCGTCATCTCCAACAATGCCGATGCACCGGCGCTTGCCTACGCGAAGGCGCTGGGCATTCCCGCCTATCATCTCAGCCGGACCAGGCTCGGCAGCGCCGAGGCGGCCGACCGCGCCATCGCCGAGACCCTGGCCGCGCGCGGTGCCGAGCTGGTGGTGCTGTCGGGCTATCTCCGGAAGCTCGGCCCGCTCACGCTGGCGCGCTATCGCGGCCGCATCCTCAACATCCATCCGGGCAGGCTGCCGGCCTATGGCGGGCGCGGCATGTACGGCCGCCGCGTCCATGAAGCGGTGATCGCTGCCGGCGAGCGCCTGAGCGGCATCACCATCCACCTCGTCGACGAGGAATACGATCATGGGCCCACGCTCGCCGCACGCGACGTCGCTATCGAGCCCGGCGACACGCCGGAGACGCTGGCGCGGCGCATCGAGGCGCTGGAGCCGCAATTCTTCGTCGACACGCTGCGCCGCGTCGCCGAAGGCGCCCTGCTCCTGCCGGACCCGGGGGGCGTTGCGACTCAGGGCAAAAGCGCCTAGAACCGCCGGCATCGGGGCAAGGCTGCCGCGTTGTGGAGGAGCGATGGCGGAAGCGCAGAGGCAGGAGAAGCCGCAGATGCCGGCGACCGGCGAGTTCCGCGGCCGGATCTATGAGAGCATCACCGAGACCATTGGGGCGACGCCGCTGGTGCGCCTGTCGCGCCTCGCCGCCGAGCATGGCGTCAAGGCCGACATCCTCGGCAAATGCGAGTTCTTCAATCCGGTCGCCTCCGTCAAGGACCGCATCGGCCTTGCCATGATCGAAGCGGCCGAATCCGCGGGCCGGATCCGTCCGGGCAAGACCGTGCTGGTCGAGCCGACCTCAGGCAATACCGGCATCGCCTTGGCCTTCGTCGCCGCCGCCAAGGGCTATCGCATCGTCCTCACCATGCCCGACAGCATGTCGGAGGAGCGGCGCAAGATGCTGAAGCTGCTCGGCGCTGAGCTCGAGCTGACGCCGGCAGCGCAAGGCATGCGGGGCGCCATCGCGCGCGCCGAGTCCTTGCTCAAGACCTTTCCCGACAGCTTCATGCCGCAGCAGTTCAACAACCCCGCCAATCCGGAGATTCACCGGCGCACGACCGCCGAAGAGATCTGGCGGGATACCGGGGGCGCGGTCGATGTCGTGATCTCGGGCGTCGGCACGGGCGGCACGCTCACCGGCGTGGGCTCGGCGCTGAAGCCGCGCAGGCCGGGACTCCGCATGGTTGCGGTCGAGCCGGAGGACAGCGCGGTGCTGTCCGGCGGCCCGCCGGGGCCGCACAAGATCCAGGGCATCGGCGCCGGCTTCATCCCGGCGATCCTCGATACCAGCCTCATCGACGAAGTCATCCGCATCGCCAACGAGACCGCGTTCCGCACGGCGCGCGAGGCGGCGCGCGTCGAGGGCCTGCCCGTCGGCATCTCTTCGGGCGCGGCGATTGCCGCCGCGCTGGAAGTGGGCTCTCGGCCGGAGATGGCGGGCAAGATGATCGTCACGGTGCTGCCGAGCTTCGCCGAGCGCTACTTGTCGACGGCCCTCTTCGAGGGCATGTAGGGGCGGTGGTCCGAACCTTGCCCGACTTTCCATGAAGCTGACCGACGCGCAATTCGAGCGATACGCCCGCCATCTCATCCTCGACGAGGTCGGAGAAGAGGGGCAGGCGAGGTTGATGAGAGCGCGCGTGCTGGTGGTGGGAGCGGGAGGGCTCGGCTCGCCGCTGCTGATTTACCTCGCTGCCGCCGGCATCGGCACGCTGGGTGTCGTCGATGACGACACGGTCGATCTCTCGAACCTGCAACGCCAGATCGTCCATCCGACGACGCGCATTGGCGTCGCCAAGGTCGAGAGCGCGCGCGACACGCTGGCGGCGATCAACCCTGAGATTCGGGTCGAGACGCACGCCGTCCGGCTCGAGGCTGCCAATGCCGCAGCGTTGGTGCGCGGCTACGACATTGTCGCCGATGGCAGCGACAATTTCGCCACGCGCTATCTCCTCAACGATGTCTGCTTTTCCGAGCGCCGCACCCTGGTGGCGGCCGCGCTCTCGCGCTTCGACGGCCAGCTCTCGACCTTCAAAGCTTATCTCGGCCCGCCCCATCCCTGCTATCGCTGTCTCTTCCGCGAGCCGCCGCCGCCCGATCTGGTCCCGCGCTGCGAGACCGCGGGCATTTTGGGGGCAGTGGCGGGCGTCATCGGCACTTTGCAGGCGACCGAGGTGCTGAAGGAGCTGCTGGACCTCGGCGAGAGCCTTTCGGGTCAGCTCCTGATGTACGACGCGCTGCGCGCCGGCTTTCACAAGATAAAGCTGCCCCGCGACCCCCGCTGCCCGACCTGCGCCTGACAATCCCGGCAATTTTATCTGCGCGCGACGGAATTGCCGATCAGCGCCGTTTAAGTCGGCAGAACCACGCTCTGTGGAGCCCCGCATGAAGTCCAAGACACTGGTCGTCGGCCTGGCCGGCGCGACCATTTCCTCGGCGCTTTCGCCGCGGGCGCCGGATTTCTCGCGCGGGGCTGGATCGCGCATCAGGTCGATATCTGGCTCGCCGCTCCGCCCTTCACCACAGCAAGCCATGGCGCGGTGCGTTACGCAATCTTGACGGCCAGCTCGAGATCGACGACCTCACCGTCGAGAGCGCTTGGCTGGCGCTGCGGTCGCTCAGCGCCGCGAAAATCGAGATCGACGGCGGCGGGCCGGGTTTCTCTTCGGCGGCGGCGATCGGTTGGCCGCCCTCCGCGCGTAGGAGGTCGAGCTGGCAACTGCGGACTTCCACGAAAGCGCCACGGCGCTGGCGCTGACCGGTGTCAGGCTTGCCGGCAGGGAGGCGGCGATCCCCGATGGCGCCGCCGAGGCGCTCGAGCGTTTCTCGGCCGATCGGCTGGAACTGAGCGAAACGCATCTGTGGAACGAGGCGGGCGACCGCGACGCCACTTTCGCGACGCTTGCCGTCGAGCATCTCGACAAGGGCCGCTGCGCCTCTCTCTCCGCTGCCAAGGGCGTCTTGGCCGGAGCCGGCCTTCTCGATGTCGACACCGCGCGCATCGAGATCGGCGAACTTCACATGACGGGTGTCGATATGCTCGCCTTGCGCCAGACCGCTGGGACGGCGCAAGGCGAGAAGATGACGGCGCTCATCGACACGCTGAGCGTAGCGACGCTCACCGTCACGGTCGCCGCGGGCATCGTCACCGCCGACGGCGTGAGTCTGGCGGGATTGCAGGCCTGTCCCGGCGCCTGGTCGCCTTCAGCCGCATCCGCGTCGGACCCTGCGAGCACGCTCGGGGGGCTGAGCCTCGACCGGTTCGAGCTCAACAACCCTTGACGTCCGTTCG
The DNA here is from genome assembly GCA_030037055.1 of Alphaproteobacteria bacterium. Classification (GTDB taxonomy): domain Bacteria; phylum Pseudomonadota; class Alphaproteobacteria; order ATCC43930; family CGMCC-115725; genus DAHUYF01. Next base: position 12,246 of record JASHRZ010000747.1, on the reverse strand, counting down.
GGCGGCAGACACCCGTCTCAGCTTGGCGCACCTCGCTCTGGACGGGGTGCAGCCAGGCAGCCTCGGCCGGCTCGCCGACCCTGGCTTTGAAGAGCGCGCGGCATCGGTCATCTCGGTTCTCTGGACCTTGCCGGCCTCGCCTATGGCCACAACGCGATGCCGCTCGGCCTGCCGCGAATCTTCGTCGACCGTCTGCATGTCGGCGATGTCTCGCTCGGCGAGAAGGCGGCAGCGGAGCTCGGGATCAAGGAAGCAGAGTTTGCCATGGAGGGCGGGCTCGGCGATCCCCGCGGCGTGCATTTCAAGATCGGGCCCGTGCTGGTGCGTGCGACCCTCGCGCCGCCCTTGACCGCCGTGAGCGACACCGCGCTTGTGCTCGATTACGAAGGCAGCACGCTACGACGCGGCCGAAGGGGCGCTCGAGGGGAGCCAGATGCTCACCGCGCATGAGGCTCGCGCGCTCACGCTGTCGCTGCGGTTCGAGCACCATCCCGCCGTTTTCGATGTGCGCGACACGGCCGCGATCTCAGCGCGGATACTGGAGGCGGAGCTGGCGCATCTCGAGCTGCGCTATGACGACGCGTCGCTGATCGACCGCCTATTCCACGCCGGCTGGACGGGGTGGCGATGTCGAGCAAGCGCGAGGCGCTGCTGGGCACCCTCGAGGCGCAGCGCAGCGGCTTTGCCGGCAAGCCCGAGCTGCTGGCGAGCTTCGACGCCATCGCGGAATTCCTGCGCCGGCCGAAGAGCCTGACGCTGATCCTGGCGCCGCCCAAGCCGGTGGCGCTGGGCACGCTGATGTCGCTGTCGCGGGTGAGCCCGGATCAGGCGCTGGCGCTGCTCGGTCTCTTCATCCGCTGAGCGCCGGCTTACAGCATCGTCTCGAGCACGCGGTCGGGCGGGCGGTGGCCGTCGGCGAAGGTCTTGATGTTGATGATGACTTTCTCGCCCATGTCAATGCGGCCCTCGATGGTGGCCGAGCCCATATGCGGCAGCAGCACGACATTGTCGAGCTTAAGCAGCTTCGGGTTCACCGCGGGCTCGTGCTCGAAGACGTCGAGGCCGGCGCCGGCGATCTCGCGGGTCATCAGCATGCGCGTCAGCGCGTCCTCGTCGATCACCTCGCCGCGCGAGGTGTTGACGATGACGCAGTGCGGCCGCAGCAGCTTGAGCCGCCGCGCCGAAAGCAGATGGTAGGTTGCTGGCGTGTGCGGGCAGTTGACCGAGACGATGTCGACCCGCGCCAGCATCTGGTCGAGGCTCTCCCAGAACGTCGCCTCGAGCTCCTGCTCGATCGTCTCCGGCACGCGGCGGCGGTTGTGGTAGTGGATGGAAAGACCGAAGCCGCGCGCGCGGCGCGCCACCGCCTGGCCGATGCGTCCCATGCCGACGATGCCCAGTCGCTTGCCCCAGAGGCGATGGCCGAGCATCGAGGTCGGCCCCCATCCGGTCCATCTGCCTTCACGGATCAGCCGCTCGCCCTCGGCCAGCCGGCGCGACGCCGCCAGGATCAGCGCCATCGTCATGTCGGCCGTGTCTTCGGTCAGCACCGCGGGCGTGTTGGTGACGGTGATGCCGCGCGTGCGCGCGCTGGCAATGTCGATGTGATCGACGCCGGTGCCGAAGGAGGCGATGAGCTTGAGACGCGGCCCCGCCTGGGCCAGCACGGCGGCGTCGATACGGTCGGTGATGGTCGGTACCAGCACGTCGGCCTGCTGCACCGCCGCGACCAGCTGCGGCTGGGTCAGCGGCGTGTCGTCGAGGTTGAGCCGCGTATCGAACAGCTCCATCATCCGCGTCTCGATCACGTCGGGCAGCTTGCGCGTGACGATGACCAGCGGCTTCTTCGACGGCATGGCTCCCTCATCCCGGGCCGTTCCCGGCCCCTGCCAAGCCCATACCAAGCGCCGCCGCGGGTGTCCAGCCTCGGCGAAGGGGGTGGCGCGGCGCTAATCGGCGAGCGTCGGCCGCCGGCCGCTCCAGGGCCGCGCGGCTTCGAGCTCGCCGGCAAGCTGCAGCAAAAGCGCCTCTTCGCCGTACTTGCGCGCCGAACAACATGCCGATCGGCAGACCCGCTGCCGAGACTTGCAGCGGCAAAGAGATCGCCGGCAGGGCGGAAAGATGATAGAGCGGATTGTAATGGCAAAACCCGCGATGCGCGGATCGGCCAGGGTCGCCTTGGGATCATTGAAATCGATCAGCCCGACCGCAAGCGGCGGCGGGCAGGCTCGGCGTCAGTCCGATGTCGCGGCGCTCGAAGAACGCGGCGGAGGTGCGGCCCGCTTGCTGCAACGCGCCGACCGCCGTCGGATACTGGCTGCCGGGGACAGCGCGGCCGAACTGATAGAAGTTCCACGTCATCGCTCCGAAATCTTCCGCGCGCGGGCTGCGGCCGCGAGCCGCGCCACGGTGTCGATCGTCGCGGCGAGAGGGGCCGCGTAGATGGCGAGAAAGGCCGCCCCGAGCTCCATCATCTTCAAATCGACGTCGGCCTCCTCGACCGCGTGGCCGAGATCGGCGCACCACGTCGCCGTCGCCTCGGTGGCGGCCGCGATCTCGGCATCGAGCGCGCCGCTCTAGGGCGAGCGGGCGCTGAAGGCGATGGGCAACGGCGGGGCCTCTCGCCGAGCGCGGCGAGAAAGGGCCGCAACGGCGTCGCGCGCGGCAGCGCTGTCGCGCAGGCTGCGGGTCACCACATGCTGGACGACGAGACCGTTCATGATATTGCCGATGAGCGGCCCGAGCGAGGTGCGTCCGCGCGTCGGCTTCAGGCCGTCCAGGCCACAGCACGCCGCCGGGATGCGGATCGAGCCGCCGCCGTCATTGGCATGCACTACCGGCACCACTCCAGCGGCCACGGCTGCCGCCGACCCCCCCGAGGATCTGCCCGGAGTGCGGGCAAGGTCGCATTGGTTGCGCGCGGGGCCGTAGAGTTTGGGCTCGGTGACCGGCGGCAGATCAAATTCCGGCGCATTGGTCTTGGCGAAAGGGATGAAGCCAGCGCGTTTCAGTCTTGCGACGACATATGAGTCCACCGCCGCGGGAACCGCCGGGACGAAACCCGAGGCATAGCGCGTCGGCGCGCCCGCGCAATCGCCGAGGATTTCCTTGAGCAGCAGCGGCACGCCGGCAAAGGGCTCGGTTGCAGGCTTGAAGAACGCCGCCGACGCGCCTGGTCATAGAAGCGATAGATGATGGCGTTGATTTGCGGAGTGACGGCCTCAGGCCGCGCGATCGCCGTCTCGAGCAGATCGCTCGCGCGAACCTCGCCGCGCCGTACCAGCTCGCCCAGGGCGAGCCCGTCTTGAGCCTAACACGCAGTCCGCGTGGACCGGCAGACGGCCGCCCTCGGCAAGGACGCCCCGATACCCTCTACGCGTCCGGCTTGACCCGAGGAATCGGCGGGTTTAGAGCATGAGTTCGTGCAGAGCCCGTCCCGCCGCCGCTTTCCCGTCCTACGCGTGCCCAGGTGGCTGGCGTTGCTCGCCCTGTTGCACGGCCTCGCCTTGCATGTCAGCGCGGCCGTGCAGGCATTGCCGGTGCCGCGCTTCGTCAGCCTGCGCGCCGATGAGGTCAACCTGCGCAGCGGCCCGGGCGAGCAATACCCGATCGACTGGGTGCTGACCAAGAAGGGGCTGCCGGTGGAGATCGTCCAGGAGTTCGATGTTTGGCGCAAGATCCGGGATTCGCAGGGCAGCGTCGGCTGGGTGCATCAGCGCATGGTGACGGGCACGCGCACCGTCATCGTCACCGGCGAGACCCGCACGCTCCGAGCCGATGCCGACCGCGCCTCGCCCGCGGTAGCGCGCGCCGAGCCCGGCGTCATCGCCCGCCTGTTGGAATGCCGCGGCGCCTGGTGCCGCGTCGAGGCGCAGGACATCAAGGGCTGGCTCCGGCGCGGCGAGATCTGGGGGGTGTACGCGGAGGAACCGGTGCCGTAAGCACCGCGGGGAGACGGGCGATGGGGGTTCTCGACGGCAAAGTCGCGGTGGTGGCCGGCGGCACCAGCGGCATCGGCGCCGGCATCGCCGCACTCTTCGTCGCCGAGGGCGCCAGCACGGTCATCGCCAGCCCCTTCGCCGAGGAGGGCGAGGCGCTGGCGGCGAGCCTCGGCGCCAGGGCGCGCTTCCTCAAGACCGATGTCGCCGAGGAGGCGGAGGTCGCCGCGCTGGTGGCCGGCGCCGTGGCCCTCTTTGGACGGCTCGACTGCATGGTCAACAATGCCGGCATCGCCGGCCGCTTCGGCGGCATCGCCGACCTCGACATGGCGCAATACGAGCGCACGCTCGCCGTCGTGCTGAACGGCGTCGTGCTCGGCACCAAGCACGCGGCGGCGGTGATGCTGCGCCAGGGCTCCGGCAGCATCATCAATACGGGCAGCGTCGCCGGATCGCGCGCCGGCTACGGCCCCTACGACTATAGCGCCGCCAAGGCGGCGGTGATCCATTTCACCCGTTGCGTCGCCATGGAGCTCGGCGAGAAGGGCGTGCGCGCCAACAGCATCTCGCCCGGCGGCATCGCCACGCCGATCTTCGCCAAGGCGATGGAGCTGCCGCCAGGTCAGGCGGCGCTGAGCCTGGCGCCGCTGGAAAGCGCGCTCGCTAAATGGCACCCGATCCCGCGCGCCGGACGGGCCGACGATATCGCGCGCGCCGCGCTCTTCCTGGCGAGCGATGCCGCGAGCTTCGTCAACGGCCACGACCTCGTGGTCGATGGCGGGCTGGTCGCGGGAAGGAGCTGGGCGGCGCAGCGCGCGGCGACCGAGGATCTGGTGCGCGCGCTGCGGCCCGCTGCGCGATGACGGGAGATCGGGTCCATCTTTCCGTCGAGAGGGCGCGCGCGCTCGGCGAGGCGGCGCTCGCCGGCATCGGTTACGAGCCCGGCGAAGCGCGCGTCATCGCCGATCACGTCATCGATGCCGCGATGTGCGGCTATGGGTATTCCGGCCTCGCCAAGCTTCTCAACATCCCCGAGCATCCGCGCTTCAAGCTGCCGCGGCGGCCGCCGAGCGTGGTGCACGAGACGGCGATCTCGACGCTCATCGACGGCGGCAACAATGTCGGCATGCTGGCGCTTCATCACGCGACCGATGCCGTGATCGCGAAGGCGCAGCAAAACGGCTTCGCTGTGGTCGGCGTCACCAACAGCTGGGTGAGCGGGCGCAGCGCCTATTATGTCGAGCGCATCGCGCGGGCCGACCTGGTCGCGCTGCATACCGCCAGCAGCTCGCGCGCGGTGGCGCCGCCGGGCGGTTTGCGGCCGATCCTCGGCACCAACCCGATCGCCTTTGGGCTGCCGGCGGCGCATGACGTCGTCGTCTTCGACATGGGAACCTCCGCCTTCATGATGACGGAGCTCGCGCTGCGCGAAAGGCTGGGGCAGCCGCTTCCGGAAGGTGTGGCGATCGACGGCGCCGGCAAGCCGACGCGCGATCCCACCGAGGCAAAGCGCGGCGCGCTGCTGCCCTTCGGCGGCCATAAAGGGTTTGGCCTCGCGCTCATGGTGCAGGCGCTAGGCGTCCTCGCCGGCTCCGGCTTGGATGTCGAAAAGGACAATGGCTATTTCTTCGTCGCGCTGAAGCCGGACCTACTGCGCCCCCTCGACGATTTCAAGCGCGAGATGACGGCGCTCATCGAACGCGTCAAGGCGACACCGCGACAGAAACGCGTCGAGGAGATCCGCATCCCGTCCGAACGCGCCTTCCGCTGCCGCGAGCGCGCGCTCCGCGACGGGATCGAGATCGACCGGCTGGTCCACGACGCGCTGGTCCGGCTCGCCGCCGGTTAGCTCAGATCCTCCGCCAGCACCGCGCGCATCGCCTCGGGCATCACCGCCATGTGGCCGTAATTCGCATGGTCGATGCCGACCAGCACCGGCGTGCCGGGCGTACGGAACAGCGTCTTCTGCGCGGGCGTGAAGGGAAAGCGGATGAATTGCACCGACGACGCCTTGCCCTCGGGCGTCGTGTTCTCGCGCGTGGGATCGGCGATGCCGGCGATGCGCTCGTCGCCGACGGAGAGGAACATGTGGTCCTCGACATGGCCCAGCCGCGCCAACGCGCGGTCGCGCCGGAGCGGATCCTCGATCTCGAACATCACCGTGGCGATGAGCTCGTTGCCTTTGGGGATCAGCGGGTTGTAGGCCTCGAGCTCGTCCTTGATCTGCGCCTCGCCGCCGCGCTCGATGTGCAGCATCTCATGCACCTGATGCCACATCGTCTCGTAGCTCTCGAAATAGAAAGTGCAGTAGGGTCCGACATCGATGCGGCGGCCGCGCTTCACCTCGCCGCCGCGACGGCGGTGCTCGCGCCGCTCGGCGGCATATTGCTTGGGCGGCAGGATGTCGGCGCGGGTGATCTCGCGCTTGGCAGGCATGGCTCCTAATCCTTCATCAGCCCATAGGCGCGCGCGAAGAGCTCGATCGGATGGAACGCCTCGGCCGGCGGCTTGGTCTCGCCGTCGAGCAGCGCCATCCCTTGCAGGATATGCATGGCGGCGAGCGGGCATTCGGACGCGACATGCGCCTTCCCGTTGCTCAGCGCCTGGCGCGCCACCGGCTTGCCGACCTTGACCGCCACCTCGAAATTCTCCTTGAGCACGCCCCAGGAGCCGCCATGGCCGGAGCAGCGCTCCATCACCGCGACCTCCGTCTCCGGCAGCAGGCGCAGCATCTCCGCCGCTTTGGCACCCATGTTCTGCGCGCGGGCATGGCAGGCGAGGTGCAGGCTGACGCCGCCCGGCAGCGGCGCAAGGCCGGGCGCGAGCCCTTCCTTCTTGGCGATGTCGACGATGTACTCGCTGATGTCGAAGGTGGCTTGCGCCAGCCGCTTGACGCCTGCGTCCTCCGGCACGATCAGCGGCCATTCGAATTTGAGCATCAGCGCGCAAGAGGGTACCAGCGCCACCACGTCGTAGCCGTGCGCGATATAGTCGCCGAGCGCAGCCGCCACCGTGCGCGCGTGCTCGGCGACGCGCGCGAGATCGCCTTGCTCGAGATGCGGCATGCCGCAGCAGCGGGGATAGGCCACCTCGGTGGCGACGCCGTTGCGTGCGAGCACGGCGCACGCCGCCTCGCCAATGCGCGGGTTGTTGTAGTTGACGAAGCAGGTGGCGTAGAGCAGCGCCTTGCGGTCACGCGCCGGCGCGGCCTCGTCGCGCTCGGGCGGCGCCGATTTGGCGCGCGTGGTGAAGCTGCGGCCGTGGAATTTCGGCAGCTCCGCGCGGCGGTCGATGCCGAGGAGCTTCTCCATCGCCGGCCGTGTCAGCGCGTTGCCGATCCTGCTCGCCCAGTTCGCCAGCGGCGCCACCATTCCGGCGAGCGCGCCGTTGCGGTCGGTCTCAACCAGCTGGCGGTCGGACCACGCAAGCTTGCCCTCGCGGAAATCGGCGGCGCGGTAGCGCAGCATGAGATGCGGGAAGTCGACCGCCCAGGGATGCGGCGGCACGTAAGGGCATTTGGTCATGAAGCACATGTCGCACAGCGTGCAGGCTTCGACGACCTTGCCGTAATCCTCGACCTTGACGCCGTCGACCTCGCCGGTGGGGGAGCTGTCGACGAGGTCGAACAGCCGCGGGAAGCTGTCGCAGAGATTGAAGCAGCGCCGGCAGCCATGGCAGATGTCGAAGACGCGATGCATCTCCGCGTCGATCTTGGCGCGATCGTAGAAATCGGCACCCTGCCAGTCGATCCTGCGGCGCGTCGGCGCCTCGAGACTGCCTTCCCGCATCCGGCTACCCCCGCTCGTGCCGGAGCGCGAAGGGGCGCAAGGTCGCGCCCCCTCTCACGCCAACCCCAGGGACCGCGACCTCAAACGAGCGCGTCGAGCGCCTTCTGAAAGCGGCCGGCATGCGATTTCTCGGCCTTGGCGAGCGTCTCGAACCAATCGGCGATCTCGTCGAAACCCTCGTTGCGCGCGGTGCGTGCCATGCCGGGATACATGTCGGTGTATTCATGCGTCTCGCCGGCGATTGCCGCTTTGAGGTTGTCGCCGGTGGGGCCGATCGGCTTGCCGGTGGCGGGATCGCCGGTCTCCTCGAGGAATTCGAGATGGCCATGGGCATGGCCGGTCTCGCCCTCCGCGGTGGAGCGGAACACGGCGGCGACGTCGTTGTAACCCTCGACATCGGCCTTTTGCGCGAAATAGAGGTAGCGGCGGTTGGCCTGGCTCTCGCCGGCGAACGCGGCCTTCAGATTCTCTTCGGTCTTCGTTCCCTTGAGCTTGGGCATGAGCATTCTCCTTGGATCGGCGGAACGCCATGCTGCGGCTGACGCGCACGGCTGGCCTTTTTATGGACCCGCGCCGGGCGCGAGTCAACAGATTAGAGCCGTTCTAAAGAAGGCAGGCGCGCTCAGTCGGCCTCGCGGCCGATGCGAATGACCACATCGACGCGGCGGATGGCGGTGCCGGCGGGGGGCGCGGGCACGTTGCTGACATCGATGCGGTCCCCGGGGATGTCGAGCAGTCTGCCGCTTTCCTCAAGGAAGAAATGATGATGGTCGCTCACATTGGTGTCGAAATAGGACCGGCCAGGATTGACCACGACTTCGCGCAGCAGGCCGGCGCCGACGAGTTGATGGAGCGTGTTGTACACGGTGGCCAGCGAGACCGGGACGGCAGCGGCGATGGCCTCGCCATGGAGCTGCTCGGCGGTGACGTGGCGATCGCCCCGGTCGAACAGTAGCCGTGCCAGTGCAAGACGCTGGCGCGTCGGGCGCAGGCCCGCGTCGCGCAGCAATTCCAGGGCGTTGGCGAAGGGACGTGACCCGCTCATGGCTCCGGCCGCCGGAGGGCGAAAAGGCAACTTTAGCGCAGGATCGCCGCCCAGGCAAAGGCGCGATGGCGCCTCGCCTCGGCCGGCGCAATCGGCCCCCCCCGGCGCTTCGCCCGCTCAGCCCGTCGAGCCAAGGGCCGTCAACCTCCGGTCTGCAGCCGCTCGACCAGCTCGCGCACGGTCGGGATGAAGCCGTTGGCGTAGTAGGGATCCCGGGCAAAGCGGTAGGCGTTGTGGCCAGCGAACATGAGCTGGAACTCCACGTCGTCGGAATGGCTGATTTTCTGCAATGTCTTCTGGATGCAGAAGCTGCGCGGGTCGGCCTTCTTGCCGGTAGTGCCTTCCTCGTTCTGCGCCCAGTTCGAGAACTGGCAGGCGGAGAGGCAGCCCATGCAGTTGATCTGATCTTCGCGGATTTCCAGCGCCTTTTGCGGCGCGACGAAGATGAGCGTCGAATCCGGCGTGCGCAGCGCCTCGGTGAGGCCCTGGCTCACCCAGGTCAGCGCGCGCTCGCGGTCGTGCGGCGTCAGATAGACGACGCGGCCGCGCGCGCCGATTTCGAGCGGCGCGAGGTGATCGCCCACCGCCTCGACCGTATAAGCCACCTGGTGCTCGGCACGCGCGTGCAGCTCGTTGAGGAAGCCGTTGCGCACCGCCGAAGAATAGAAGCCGGTCGGGCTGAAGCGGTTCAGATAGACGTCGCCCTCCTTGAGCGTGAGCAGCTTGCGCTTCCAGGCTTCCGAGATCGGGCTCTCCTTGGTGAGCAGCGGCCGCGTGCCGAACTGGAAGGCCATCGGCCCGAGCTCGGCGTTGTCGATCCAGTCGCTCCACTCGGCAAGACACCACACGCCGCCCGCCATGAAGATCGGCGTGGCGCCGAGGCCCCAGTCGCGCATCATCTGGCGCAGCTCGCGCACGCGCGGGAACGGCGCCTCGGGCTTCTCCGGGTCCTCGCTGTTGGAAAGCCCGTTATGGCCGCCGGCGAGCCAGGGATCCTCGTAGACGACGCCGCCGAGCCAATCGCGGAACTTGTGATAGGCGCGTTTCCACAGCGCGCGGAAGGTGCGCGCCGAGGACACGATGGGATAGTAATGGACGCCGTATCGTGCGCAGATCTCGGCGATCTTGTACGGCATGCCGGCGCCGCAGGTGACGCCGTGGACGAGGCCGCGCGCGCCTTCGAGCACGCCATGCAGGATGCGCTCGGCTGCCGCCATCTCCCACAGCACGTTCATGTGGATGCGGCCCCGGCCGCCGGCTCGCTCGTGGGCGATGCGGGCCTGGGAAATGCCGCCGGCGATGGCATAGCCGATCAGTTCCTCATGGCGCTCGCGCCGGGTGCGGCCGCGATAGACCTGGGCGATGCGCGCGCCGCGCGGGTCATAGGTATCGGCGTTGACCCCGGAAAAGGTGCCAACCCCGCCGCAGGCCGCCCAGGCTCCCGAGCTCTCGCCGTTGGACACGGAAATGCCCTTGCCGCCCTCGACGAGCGGCAACACCTCACGGCCAGAGATCACCAGCGGCCTCAGCCCGATCACATGCCCTCGCCAAGCGGCATCCGGCGCCGCTTTCTTACCCCTTATGTATTGATTGTCCGCGGGATAATCAAATGCCACGCGCGCCGAGCCCGGCCGCCACCCGATCCGGGCAGTCGCTGAAAACGGCGTCGACGCCCCAGGAGAACAGCTGTTGAGCCCGCTCCGGCAGGTTGACGGTATAGGCGAAAACCGCCAGCCCGGCCCCGGTCAGCTCGGCCAGCACGGCGCGATCAACCCGGCGCTGATCGAGGTGCAGCGAGCAGCAGCCGAGCGCCGCCACCTGCTCGCGCCAGCCGCGCGGCACCGCGCCCACCAGCAGCGCACGCTCGAGTTCGGGCGCTGCCGCGCGCGCCGCGGCCAGCGCCTCGGGCTTGAAGCTCGACAGCAACGGTGGCGGAAGCGATGCCGGCCAGCGCTTGGCCACCAGTCTCGCCACGACACGGCCGGTGGCTTCCTGCGCGCCCGGCGCCGGCTTCAACTCGACCACCGCGCCGAGCCCGAGCTCGGCCAGCAGCTCGATCGTCTCCTCGAGGCTGGGCACGCGCTCGCCGCGGAACTCCGCGCCGAACCATGCGCCGGCATCGAAGCTTCGGATTTCCTCGAAGCTGAGCAGCGATGCCGGGCCGCGTCCGGTCGTCGTGCGCTCGAGCGTGTCGTCATGGAGCAGGATCGCCCGCTCGTCGCGGGTGAGCCGGACATCGAACTCGACCCAGGCAACCCCGAGCGCCGCCGCCTCGCGCAAGCCGGCGAGCGTGTTCTCCGGCGCCGACAGCGCGGCGCCGCGATGACCGATGACGCGCGGCCAGCGCCGCTTGCCCGTCACCATGGCTCCGCGGCGACGCCCGCTCGCTCCTCGCAGGGGAAAGCGGGGAGGCCGGCCGGCATCCGGGTCAGGTCGCCGCCTTCGCTTCCTGTCTCGGCTTGGCGCCGATATCCTCGCCGGTGGTCTGATCGACCTGCTTCATGCTGAGCTTGACCTTGCCGCGGTCGTCGAAGCCCAGCACCTTGACCTTCACCTGGTCGCCGACCTTGACGATGTCGGTCGTCTTGCCGACGCGGTGCGGCGCAAGCTCGCTAATATGGACGAGGCCGTCGCGCGCGCCGAGGAAATTGACGAAGGCGCCGAAATCGACGGTCTTTACCACCTTGCCGCTGTAGATGACCCCGACCTCGGGCTCAGCGACGATGCCGCGGATCCAGTCGATCGCCGCCTGCGAGGCGCTGGCGTCGACCGCGGCCACCTTGATGGTGCCGTCGTCCTCGATGTCGATCTTGGCGCCGGTGACCTCGCAGATCTCGCGAATCACCTTGCCGCCGGAGCCGATGACCTCGCGAATCTTGTCCTTGGGAATGGTGATGGTGGTGATGCGCGGCGCCTTGCTGCTCACCGCTTCGCGCGCCCGCTCCAGCGCCTTGGCCATCTCGCGCAGGATGTGCAGGCGCCCGGTCTTGGCCTGGCCCAGCGCGATCCTCATGATCTCTTCGGTGATCGAGGTGATCTTGATGTCCATCTGCAGCGCGGTTACGCCGCTATCGGTGCCGGCGACCTTGAAATCCATGTCGCCGAGATGATCCTCGTCGCCGAGGATGTCGGAGAGCACGGCGAAGTCGCCGCCTTCCTTGATGAGGCCCATGGCAATGCCCGCCACCGGCCGCTTCAGCGGCACGCCTGCATCCATCAGCGACAGCGAGGCGCCGCACACGCTCGCCATGGAGGAGGATCCGTTCGACTCCGTGACCTCCGAGACGACGCGTACGGTATAGGGGAAGGCCTCCTTCTCCGGCAGCAGCGGATGGACGGCGCGCCAGGCGAGCTTGCCGTGGCCGATCTCGCGCCGGCCGGGCGAGCCCATGCGGCCGGCCTCGCCGGTCGAATAGGGCGGGAAATTGTAGTGCAGCATGAAATGCGAACGGTACTCGCCCTCGAGCGCGTCGAT
>JASHRZ010000746.1 GCA_030037055.1 Alphaproteobacteria bacterium | reverse complement strand
TGCGGCGGCTGCTCTACCGCGGCGACCGGCTCGCCCGGCCGACGACCCGCCTGCCCGCGGCGGCGCTGTCGCCCGACGACGGCTGGTGCGACGATCCCGGCGACCCCCGCTATAACACCCCGGTAGCGCTGCCCTGTGGCGCGCGCGCCGAGGCGCTGTGGCGGGAGGACGGCGTCTACGATCTCATCGTGCCGTTGGGCTACAATGACGGCCCGGTCATTGCCGGCAGCGGCAGCGCCATCTTCCTCCATGTCGCGCGCGCCGGCTACGCCGCCACGGAGGGCTGCGTCGCGCTGGCGCAAGCCGATCTGCTGGCGGTGCTGCGCAGCGCCGATGCGCGCTCGCGCGTCGTGATATCGCGGCGAGCGGGCTAAGCGCCTGGGTCCGGCGCGCGCGCGCCGAAGATCGCCGTCCCGACGCGGATGTGGGTGGCGCCGAAGCGGATGGCGATCTCGAAATCAGCGCTCATCCCCATGCTGAGCCCGCTGATCCCGTTTCGGCGCGCGATCTCGCGCAGCAGCGCGAAATGCTGCGCCGGCGCCTCATCGACCGGCGGGATGCACATCAGCCCGGCAATGACGAGGCCGAGGCCGCGGCACTGAGCGATGAAGCCGTCGGCCACCTCCGGCAGCACGCCCGCCTTCTGCGGCTCCTCGCCGGTATTGACCTGGATGAAAAGCGCCGGAAGGCGCTGCTGGCGCGCCCGCTCGCGCAACAGCGCCTCGGCGAGCTTCGGCCGGTCGAGCGTCTCGATGACGTCGAAGAGGGCGACCGCCTCCTTCACCTTGTTGGTCTGCAGCGGTCCGATGAGATGCAGCTCCAAGTCGGGACGGCGCGCTTTGAGCGCCGGGTATTTCGCTAGCGCCTCCTGCATCCGGTTCTCGCCGAAGCGGCGCTGCCCGGCGGCAATCGCCGCCGCAATGGCGGCGGCGTCGTGGGTCTTGCTCACCGCCACCAGCGCCACGTCTTCGCTCCGGCGCCCAGCCGCCAGCGCCGCCGCCGCGATGCGGGCGCGGAGGACGGCGAGGTTGGCGGCGATGTCAGTCACAGTAGCTATCAGCTATCAGCTGCCAGCAGGGGGTGTCGAGCGCCATCGACCGAGCCGGACGGATCGGGCTCGGCCGGCTGATGGCTGACCGCTGATGGCTGACCGCTGATGGCCGACGGCTGCAACCGACGGCTCGGGATTTGGATTTCCCACGGCCAGGGTGTAGGATCGGCCGGTCCGCGGGGGAGGCTCTACCTCCAGCGGGGGCAGTGGAGGAGAATCGATGTCCAGCGGAAAGATCGCGCCAGTGCTCTTGCTGACGACTCTGCTTGTCGGGTGTGGCTGGTTCGGCGGCCCGGCGCCGAAGGAAACCGATACCGATTCGGTGCAGCGCGCCGAGGACCCCTATCACACCGACCCCAAATACAATCCCTATACCGGCTACAACCCGAAGACCCAGGAGGGCTCCGAAAGCGGCTTTGCGCTGATCAAGGGCGTCTTCGGCTTCGGCGACAAGAAGGACAACGGCAGCAGCAACGAGAATGCCGGCCCACCCGGGGTCGGCGTCAACTCCTACCTGTGGCGCGCCACGCTCGACACCGTCTCCTTCATGCCGCTGGCTTCGGCCGATCCTTTCGGCGGGGTCATCATCACCGACTGGTACGCGCCGGCGGAGACGCCCAACGAGCGCTTCAAGGTCAACATCTTCATCCTCGGGCGCGAGCTGCGCGCCGACGGCGTGCGCTGCACCGTCTTCCGCCAGAAGCGCGACCCCGGCGGGCAATGGGCGGATGCGCCGGTCGAGCAGAAGACCGGCACCGACATCGAGGACGCCATCCTGACGCGCGCGCGGCAGATGCGGCTGAGCACGGCATCAACCAAGTAGGCGCCGGCGCAGCGTTCCGATTTGACCGCAAGAGGGCGGATGCGGCGCGATGGCGCGCTATAATTTCACCGAAGCCGAGGCGCGCTGGCAGCGGATCTGGCGTGAGCGCGGGACCTTTGCGGTCAAGACCGATCCGGCGCGGCCGAAATACTACGTGCTGGAGATGTTTCCCTATCCCTCGGGCAAGCTGCATGTCGGGCATGTCCGCAACTACACGATGGGCGACGTGGTCGCGCGCTTCAAGCGCGCGCAAGGCTACAACGTGCTCCATCCCATGGGCTGGGACGCCTTCGGCCTGCCGGCGGAGAACGCCGCCATGGCGAGCAAGGTGCATCCCGCCGAATGGACCTATGCCAACATTGCCGTCATGCGCGAGCAGCTGAAGCGCATGGGGCTGTCCTACGACTGGTCGCGCGAGATCGCCACCTGCCACCCCGGATATTACCGGCACGAGCAGAAGATGTTCCTCGACTTCCTCGCCGCCGGCCTCGCCTATCGCCGGGAATCCTGGGTCAATTGGGATCCGGCCGAGCACACCGTGCTCGCCAACGAGCAGGTGATCGACGGCCGCGGCTGGCGCTCGGGCGCGCTGGTGGAGAAGCGGCTGCTGGCGCAATGGTTCCTGCGCATCACGCGCTATGCCGACGATCTCCTGGACACGCTGAAGACGCTCGAGCGCTGGCCCGAGCGCGTGCTGGTGATGCAGGAGAACTGGATCGGCCGCTCGGAAGGCGCGCGTATCTTCTTCGCCCTCGCCGGCCGCGCCGAGCGGCTCGAAATCTTCACCACGCGTCCCGACACGCTCTTCGGCGCCAGCTTCTGCGCGCTCTCGCCCAACCACCCACTGGCCTCGGAACTCGCCCAAGCCAATCCCGCGCTCGCCGCGTTCATTGCCGAGTGCAACCGCATGGGGACGTCGGAGGCGATGCTGGAGACGGCGGAGAAAAAAGGTTTCGACACCGGCGTCAAGGTGCTGCATCCCCTGCTCAAGGGCTCTGAGCTGCCGCTCTACGTCGCCAATTTCGTGCTGATGGAATACGGTAGCGGCGCTATCTTCGGCTGCCCCGGGCATGACCAGCGCGACCTCGATTTCGCCCGGAAATACCGCCTCCCCGTCAAGGCGGTGGTGTTGCCGCCGGGCGTCGATGCCGCCCGCTTTACGATCGGCAACGAGGCCTATGCCGGGGACGGCACGATGATCAATTCCGATTTCCTCGACGGGCTTGGCGTCGCCGAGGCCAAGCGCGCGATCACCGAGCGGCTGGAGAAGGTCGGCGCGGGGCAAGGTACCATCGAATATCGCCTGCGCGATTGGGGCGTGTCGCGCCAGCGCTATTGGGGCTGCCCGATCCCGGTGATCCATTGCGCGCGCTGCGGCATCATGCCAGTGCCGGAGCGCGACCTCCCGGTGCTGCTGCCCGAGGACGTGACGTTCGACCAGCCTGGCAATCCGCTCGACCATCACCCGAGCTGGAAACACACCACCTGCCCTGGCTGCGGCGCCGCGGCTGAGCGCGAGACCGACACCTTCGACACCTTTGTCGAAAGCGCCTGGTATTTCTACCGCTTCTGCTCGCCGCGCGCCGAGCGCGCGTTCGAGCGACGCGACGTCGATTACTGGATGCCCGTCGACCAGTATATCGGCGGCATTGAGCATGCCGTCCTGCATCTGCTTTATTCGCGATTCTTCAGCCGCGCGCTCCGCGACTGCGGCTATCTCGACGACAAAGAGCCCTTCGCCGGCCTCTTCACCCAGGGCATGGTCTGCCATGAGACCTATCAGGCCGCCGACGGCGAATGGCTCTTCCCCGAGGAGGTCAGGCGTGATGCCACGGGCAATCTCGTCGATGCGCAAGGCCGGAAGGTCACCGCCGGGCGCATGGAGAAGATGAGCAAGTCGAAGAAGAACGTGGTCGGCCTCGAGGCGATCGTCGAGGGCTACGGCGCCGACACCGCGCGGCTCTATCTGCTCTCCGACAGCCCGCCGGAGCGCGACCTCGACTGGACCGACGCCGGCATCGAGGGCGCATGGCGCTACGTCAACCGCCTGCACCGCCTAGTGACGGAGCCGCCGTTGAAGATGGCGCCGCGCGGCGCGCCGATGCCGGCGCCGCTCGCGCCCGAAGCCGAGAAGGCGCGCCGCGCCATCCACCGCACGACCGCCGCCGTCACCGAGCATATCGAGAAGTTCCGCTTCAACAGCGCCGTAGCGCGCGTGCGCGAGCTCACCAATCTGCTGGAGGCGATGGTGGACGGCCCCGGCGCTGCCGCGGTGATGCGCGAGGGCGTCGAGACGGCGGTGCGGCTGATCGGACCGATGATGCCGCATCTCGCGGAGGAGCTGTGGCAGGCGCTTGGCCATGACCGCCTGCTCGCCGACGAGGCTTGGCCGGCCGCCGATCCTGCGCTCGTCGTCGAGGACACGGTCACCGTCGCGGTGCAGGTCAACGGCAAGCTGCGCGCCACCATCGAGCTGCCGCGCGACACCGGGCGGACGGAAGCCGAGACGGCGGCGCTGGCGCAGCCGACGGTGCGGCGCGCGATGGAGGGCAAGACGCCGCGCAAGATCATTCTCGTGCCCAACAGGATAGTCAATGTCGTGGTCTAGACGCGCGCTGTTCGGAGTGCTGATGCTGCCACTCGCGGGTTGCGGCTTCCATCCGATGTACAGCGAGGAGCAGATGGCGATCGACGAGCCCGAGCTCGCGGCGATCGCCGTGGCGCCGATCCCCAACCGCGTCGGCCAGCAACTCGCGCTGTCGCTGCGCGAGGCGCTCAACCCGGAGGGGCTTGCCGTCGACCCGCGCTACCGGCTGACCGTCGCGCTGACCATGAACCGCGTGGATCTCGGCATCCAGATCAACGCTACCTCGACCAGCGGCCGCATCGACGCCTACGCCACGCTGGCGCTCGTGCAGATCGACACCAGCAAGACGATCTATACCTCGCGCACCCAATCGACCGCCTACTTCAACATCCTCACCGACGCTTACGCCGCGCAGGTCGCCGAGGACGATGCGCGCACGCGCACCGTGCGCGACCTTACGGCCGAAATCCGCACGCGGCTCGCGCTCTTCCTGCGCGAACAGCCGCGGCGGGGCAGGGGCTGAGCGCGCGTGAAGCTGCCGCCGGCCCGCCTCGCCGCCTTCCTCGCCAAGCCCGACGCCGCGATCCGCGCCGCTCTCTTCTACGGCGCCGATGCCGGGCTGGTGCGCGAGCGCGCCGACCGCCTGGCGCTGGCGGTCGCCGGCGATCTCGGAGATGCCTTCCGCGTCAGCGATCTCGCCGCCGCCGACCTCGCCGCCGATCCGGCGCGGCTCAACGACGAAGCCGCGGCGCTGTCGCTCACCGGCGGGCGAAGGCTGCTGCGCGTGCGCGAGGCGGGCGACGGCATCGGCACGCTGTTCGAGCGCTTTCTCGCGGACCCGCCGCCGGGCGACAGCGTCACCGTGGTCGAGGCCGCCGAACTCCCTCAGCGTTCGAGCCTGCGCCGCGCCTTCGAGAGCGCCGGCAACGCCGCCGCCATCGCCTGCTACGGCGACGATCGCCGCGCGCTCGAGGAGCTCGCGCGCGAGGTGCTTGGCGCGCGCGGCATCGTGGTTGCCGGCGAGGCATTGGCTTATCTCGCCGAGCATCTCGGCGGCGACCGCATGCTGAGCCGGCGCGAGCTGGAGAAGCTCGCGCTCTTCGTCGGCGACAACGGCAAGGTCGGGCTCGCGGAGGCTGCGGCCGTGGTCGGCGACAGCGCCCCGCTCGGCGTCGAGGACGCCGTCTTCGCCGCCGCCGAGGGCGACGCGGCGGCGCTCGAGCGCGCGCTCACGCGCGCCTTTCAGGAAGGCGAGATGCCGGTCTCGCTGTTGCGCGCGCTCATGCGGCATTTCCACCGCCTGCATCTCGCCCAGGCGCGGCTCGCAGCCGGCATGAGCGAGGAGGAGACGCTGAAGAGCCTGCGCCCGCCGCTGTTCTTCAAGCTGCAGGACCGCTTCCGCCGCCAGCTTCGCCTCTGGCCCGAGCGGCGCGCGCGCCAGGCGCTGGAGCTGCTGCTGCAGGCCGAGCTCAACGCCAAGCGCACCGGCCTGCCGCCCGAGGCGGTGTGCCGCGATGCGCTGCTCCGCATCGCCCGCGGCGCGGCGGCGCGGCGATCGTGAGGCGCGGTCTCGACCGGCTGCGCGGCATCTGCCTCGATCTCCCCGAGGCAGAGGAGCGTGAGACCTGGGAGGAGAAGACCTTCCGCGTGCGCGACCGGATCTTCGCCATGCACATCGCCGATGACGGCGACGGCAGGCCGGCGCTGTGGTGCAAGGCGCCGCCGGGCAATCAGACGCATCTCGTCGAAGCCGATCCCGCCCGCTTCTTCGTGCCGCCTTATGTCGGTCCCAAGGGCTGGATCGGCATGTGGCTCGACCGCGGCGTCGACTGGCTCGAAGTAGCGGTGGTGGTGAAGCGCAGCTATCGCCTCACCGCGCCCAAGCGCCTGGCGGCGCGGATCGGTTAGCGCAAATCCCGATGAGCCGGACCCAGCCGCCAGGAGCCTTCCCCGCCGCGCACTTTCGCGCGCACAACCAGCAGCGCCGCATTCTCGCGCCGCTCGATCGCCTCTCCGGCGATCGCGGCCTCGACGCTTCGCGCCGCGGCGTTCACGGGCACTCTCTCCTCGCCGGCCTTGGCCCATCTCAGGCCCTACGTCATCGGTGTACACCGGCGACAAAAATCGATCTGCGCCGGTGACGGAGAGTGCGCCGAAGCCCGGCGCAGGACATCGCTCCGCCCGCCGCCAAGGCTCCAGGGGAAAGATGTGACGACGCTGTCCTAACCCGGCGCGCGCAGCGGACCACCCGTTCGCTCTGCACTTTGGTGCTCACTGATCTGGCAGCGCCCAAGCGGCCTCCCATGAGATGCGTGACGCCGATCGCCGCTTGCGCGGGGAGAGGGACAGCGGTCCACTAACGATTCCGTCTGAAGGAGACAGCTCCAGCGCGCGTATTCGCCGCATCGACGTTTCGCGCACTCCTCAGAACAAGCATTGAGAACGGCATCGGCCGATGATGCCCGAATCGACCTCACCTCTTCCTTAGAGGAGCGCTCCGCAGGACCGC
>JASHRZ010000745.1 GCA_030037055.1 Alphaproteobacteria bacterium | reverse complement strand
TTTCCCCGGGGATGCACGACCTCGTTCTGGTAGTGAAGCGCCAGGAGGAGGATGGGCGCGTTGCGCGCTTGCATCACAGGAAAAGCTGCACCACTTCCATCGGCGCGTCGCAATTGACGAGGTCGATGCGCTTCAGGACGATGCTGAAATCGCCGCCGGCGCGGCGCAGCCAGTGACGCACGGCGCCGCCGAAGAGCCGCTGCTCCTCCTTGCGGAATTCGAGGATGTGCACACTCGAGCGCACCACCAGATCGGCCTTGGGCGCAAGCCCCCCGTCGAAGCCCTTGCCGTTCTCGGGATCGAGCATGACGTTGGCGACGACATGGCTCATGCGCGTGGGAAAATCCTGGCTGTAGGCGTGCGGATGGGTGATGCGGATGACGCGCATCTCCAGGCGCATGCGATCCTCGGCGTAGAGCGAGATGGTGTTGACCGGATCCTTCTGCCCGACCACCGAGGGCACCCAATAGAAGCAATCCTCGCTGTAGAGCGCGAGCCATTCCGGCCATCGCTTCTCGTCGAGCAGCATCGCCTCGCGATAGAGGAACTGTTCGATCGCGCCGAGATCGACCGCTTCGCGCAGGGCCGGCGCCATCTCAGCCCTCCGCCGTCATGTAGCCGAGCCAGGCCTGGTACTGATTGCGCATGGGGAGCTCGCTGGTGCCGTTGGCGCTCGTCCATTCATCGCCGCGCCGGTCGCGTCCGGCGTCGCGGTGCAGGCTGACCCAGGGCGAGGCCTGCGCCGCGAGCCCTTCCTGGACGCGGTTGTAGGCCTCGTGATCGTCGGGCATGACGATCGAGCTCGGCGAGTTCACCACGTTGGAATAGACCAGCGTGTGCTTGTAGAACTCGTCCGGCGCGCCTTTGAGGCGGAAGGCGTAGACGTCCATCTGTGTGCGATCGACGGCGAGCGGGCGGATGTGGCGCAGCTGCTGATAGCCCGACTGGATCGAGACGTTGGGATAGAAGATGGTGTTGTGACGGTCGACGGCGAGGATCTGCTCGGTGCGCTCCTTGCCGTAGGCGCGCTCCATCGCCGCGATGTAGTCCATGTAGACGGGGTCGGTGCGCCGCGGCGGGAAGATGCCGCCCATAAAGCTGTGGCCGTTGGCATGCGCCTTGAGCGTGAGCTTCTCCCAGAAGTCGTAAGGAAAGCCGTTGTTGCGGGTGAAGCGCACCGGCAGCGGGTCGGGCGCGCCCTGAGGCAAATGCTCGCTCGCCCAGATTTTGCCGGCCTCGACCGAGGATTCGTGGACCACCATCGGATGCATGGTGTCGTTGAGGTTCTCGAGGAAGATCTTCCAGTTGGCGCGGAAGACGATGCGGAAGCAGCCGCCGACCACCTCGAGCGCGCCCTCCGGCGAGCGGTCGACCATGTCGTCGATCGAGGAGCGAGCGTCGCCGAGATACTCGCCGAGGCTTGGACCGGCGGCGGTAAGGCTGGCGAAGACGAAGCCGCGATAGCTATCGACCCGCGGCAGCTTCATCATGCCGTAGCGCGGATCCCTGACATCGAAGGCGGTGCCCTCGTAGCCGCGCGGCACCGGCACGCCGCGCAGCGTGCCGTCGGTGCGATAGGTCCAGCCGTGATAGCAGCATTGGAAGAACTTGACGTTGCCCTCGCGGTCGCCGACGACCTTGGCGCCGCGATGGCCGCAACGGTTGTAGAGGACGTGGATCTTGCCGTCGCTGTGCCGACTCATCACGACCGGCTGTCGGCCGATGGTGGTGGTGACGTAGTCGCCAGGGTTCTTCACCTGGCTCTCATGGCCGACCCAGATCCAGGCGCGGCCGAAGATGCGCTCGAGCTCGAGTTCGAAGAGCGCGGGGTCAATGTAGATGTCGCGATGGACGCGATCGGGCTCGATCAGCGCACGGATCGCGGCGGCTTCAGGATGCGCCATCCCGTCCTCCCGGCCTATACTATGTGCATTTGCACTTTTCTTATGCTAAGGTCGCGCTTGCGTTGGCGTCAACATCAAAGAGCGGCGGAGGCGCGGCGTGGGCACTCGGGCATTGCGCGGCGTCGCGCGCGCGACGGCGTCCTTCGAGATCGAGAGCCACGTCTTCTATCTCTTCACCCAGATCCTCAGCCGGCGCAACCTGGCGCTCGTCGACAAGCTCAAGCCGCTGGGCGTCAGCGTGCCGCAATGGCGCATCCTCGCCGTGCTGCAGGAGCGCGCCGGCTGCACCATGAACGAACTCGCCGGCGTCACCACGATCGACCGCACCACGCTGACCCGCGCAATCGACCGCATGGCTGAGACCGGCCTGGTGGCGCGGCGCGGCGACGCGCAGGACCGGCGCAGCGTGCGGCTGTCGCTCACCGCCGCCGGGAAGGACGCGTTCCGCCGCGTGCTGCCGCGCGTCGTCGAGCAGAACGAGCGCGCCATGCGCGGCTTCTCCGCGGCCGAGCGCGCCGACTTCCGCGCCCAGCTCCATCGCATGGTGCGCAACCTCGATCCCGATTACGATCACCGCAACGCGACGTGGCTGGCGGGCCGCGCCGCCGCAATCGCCGAAAACCGCCGCAACAGGAGGGAAGCTTCATGATGTCAGCCTCTCGCGCCGCCGTCGCGGCGCTCGCCGCCGCGTTCGCCGCCGCCCCGGCGCTCGCCGAGGAGCCGATCAAGATCGGCCTGGTGCTGCCGTTCTCGGCCGGACCGTACGTGCCGCTCTCCAACGAGATCGCGGATTCGCTCGCGATGGCGATCGCGGATGCCGGCGGCGAGGTCGCGGGGCGCAAGATCGAGGTGCTGCGCGAGGATACCACGCACAAGCCCGATGTGGCGCAGGCCAAGGCGAAGAAGCTGGTGTTCGAGGACAAGGTCGACATGCTGGTCGGCCCCGTCGGCTCGAACGAGCTTACCGCGCTCCTCGATTTCGCCAACCAGTCGAAAACGCCGCTCATCATCCCGAACGCCGGCGACAACGAGGCGACCGGCGAGCGCTGCAGCCCCTGGGTGCTGCGCACCTCCTTCTCCAACGACCAGATCGTGCGCGAGATGGGGCCGTGGATGGTGAAGCACGGCTAC
>JASHRZ010000744.1 GCA_030037055.1 Alphaproteobacteria bacterium | reverse complement strand
GGTAGAGCCGAAGGCAGCCGTGGTTCGAGTTGCGCCCGACACCATCCGGCTTGTTGGTGCCATGGATGAGATAGCCCGCCCATCCCAGCACCAACGCGTAATCCCCCAACGGATTGTCAGGACCGGGAGGCACCCTCTGCGGCAGACCTGGTTGTTCTTTCGGATCGAGGGCGGCGGATACGAGGTCGGATGAACTTGCTTTACATGCGTTGTCCCGAGCGGGGTCGACGATCCCTGGACGGCGGCGCCGATCGGGTAGGTTTCGAGCGTGCGGCCGTCCGGCGGAAAATAAAAGAGGCGCTGCTGAACCAGGTTGATGACGATGCCGCGGCGCGGGCCTTCCGGCAAAAGATACTGGCTTGGCAGCGTAATGCGGCGACCGGCACCGGGCAGCCAGGGATCGATGCCCGGGTTCGCGGGGACGAGCTGCGTGTACCCAAGATCATATCGGCGCGCGATGTCGAGGAGCGTGTCGTCGTCGCGCGTGACGTAGACAACTGTCTGGCCGGGCACCAGCGAAAACTCGGTGGCGGGGCCGGCGGGAGGCGCGGCAGATCTGGGTAACGCGCAGCCTTCCAGCACCGCCACAACGCCAAGGTAGACCGAGGTTTTCCGCAACGCGCCGCGCATTCCCGCTCTTTTCATTACGTCCAATCGCCTTCTCCGGTCGACAGCATCGGCCGAGCCGCAAGCCCATTCAATGCTTCACGCGCGTTCGAGCGGCTCACCTACTGCAATCGACGGGAACGGCTGCCCGGCAGCTAACCATCCTACCGGCAAACCGCGCATGACAGACTGTCAAATTATGGCGGCGTAGGTCCAAGGTGGGGCCCGGACGGTGAACATCCGATCACCTCGTCGGCGCGGGCGAGCAGCGAAGGCGGGATGGTGAGCCGCAGCCACGCAACACCTCGACCAAGCAGACGAACGAGGGGAAGCAGCACGCTCCGCCTCGGCTGGATGGACACGCGAGCGCAGGCGGCGCATCATGTTCGGCCAGCCCAGGCGAGGGAGAGCAGCGATGAAGGTCGGCATGGCGCTCAACATGTTGTCCCAGGCGGGACGCTCCGACGCGGCTGTGATGTCGGAGCACATGGCGCTCGGCGATCTGGTCGAGCCGCTCGGTTTCGATTCGCTCTTCGCGCTGGAGCATCACTTCACCGGCTACGCCATGTCGCCTGCGCCGTGCCAACTGCTCGCCTATTATGCCGGAAGGACCCAGCGCATCACGCTCGGCACCGCGGTGATCGTGCTGCCGTGGCACGACCCGATCCGCGTCGCCGAGGAGATCGCGCTGCTCGACATCATGTGCGGCGGGCGCTGCGTCTTCGGGTTCGGCCGCGGCGCCGCCAGCGTCGAATACCAGGGCTTCCGCATCGATCAGGGCGAGGCCCGGCCCCGTTTCGTCGAGGCGGCCCGGATCATCCAATTGGCGCTGAGCCAGGAGAGCTTCGAGTTCCGCGGCGACTATTTCCGGATTCCGCGCACGGCGATCCGGCCGCGGCCGATCTCGCGCCCAGAGCAACGCTTCTACGGCACCGCCGTAAGTCCGGATTCCGTCGAGGTGATGGCAAAGCTCGGTCTTTCCATGCTGGTCATCATGCAGAACGAGTGGCCGAAAGCCGCCGCCGACATCCATCGCTTCAACGCGCTCGCCGCCGCCGAAGGCTACCGCCCGCGGCCTCCCATGATACTCACCAACGTCTCGGTCGCCGAAAGTCGCGCCGAAGCGCAGGAGCGGGCAATCGAGTTTCTCGGGCGGAAGTGGGACTCGATCGACGAGCACTATCACTTCTCCGACGGCCACCTCAACACCGTTAGGGGCTACGAGGCCTATGACAAGGTCGGGCAGACCTACGCCAAAATGAAGGACCCGGCGCGCCGCGCCAAGGCGACGCAATTCTATGT
Organism: Alphaproteobacteria bacterium; assembly: GCA_030037055.1. Taxonomy (GTDB): domain Bacteria; phylum Pseudomonadota; class Alphaproteobacteria; order ATCC43930; family CGMCC-115725; genus DAHUYF01. The sequence continues at coordinate 1,012 of JASHRZ010000744.1, read as the reverse complement.
CAGCATCCAGCTGGTCGGCACTCCCGACGACTGCGTGCAGAAGCTCGAAGAGCTGCAGAGCCTGACCGGGCTCGATCATCTGATTACCGAATTCGCGTTCGGCGGCCTGCCGCATGCCGAAGCCGAACGCGGCATGCGCCTCTTCGCCGAAAAGGTATTGCCGGTGCTGCAGCACGACCGGCGCTTCGCCGAGCCGCCGGAGATCCTGCGCTCGACGAGCGGCACCCCCAAGGACGATCTGTTCGCGCCGGCTTGAGGCCGGGCGCGGCCGAGTTTGGCTCGACAGGAAAGCGCGGCCCGATGAGCCGCGCTGGCGATGATCGCCGGCCCGCTTCGGGTCGGTCTGCCACGCGGCGGTCCTGCGTTAAGCCGATCGCCGACATCGGAGCGTCCAGCCCATCGTCCATGAGTGCACGCCCTATTGCCTGCAATCAGAAATGCGAGAAACAGCGCCTGAGACCGTCACCCCCAATCTCACCCTCGCCGGTTTGCGATAGTCGGTACTACGCGCGCCAGAACGGCTTTTCGCATTCGCGCGCCTGATCGAGCCGGGTGATGCCGATATCGGCGAGCAGCCGGTCGTCGAACCTTGCGAGCAGTCTGCGCTCCCGGGCGCGCCCATGCCAGCCCTGCAGCAAGCGGAGGAACCGGCCCAGCGGCGCCGCCGTGACGCGTGGTGAATTCGATCCAAGTCGAACCATCCATGACACTCTCCCTGCGGTTCAGGAAAGCAGTGGGCCGGGTCGCACGGCCTGTCGCGCCGGAACGCTACGCCGGCAGACGAAACGTCGCGACGGCGGCAAGCGGCTCGCCGACCGGGCGCGGGCTTCCGCGACGACGCTTCGCGTCGCGCTGGCGCCCACCAGCGACGCGCACGTCCATTCGATCGCGATGCGATCGAATGGCTGTCTGCGCTAGGCTTGCTTGGCCTCGATGATCGAGCGGCGGATGGCGCGGGTGCGGGTGAAGAGCTCTTCGAGCTTGTCGCCCTCGCCCCAACGGATGGCGCGCT
>JASHRZ010000743.1 GCA_030037055.1 Alphaproteobacteria bacterium | reverse complement strand
AGAGGATTACCAGCCCGATAACGACGGCTGCGGTCAGGCCGAGCAGCGCCAGTATCCACGTCACGTAACCCATGGCGATCTCCCTAAGATCGGGTCGTGATTCCGCTTATGCTTCGCACTTTCATGGTCTCGCGGAATCAGATGCTATTGGCACGCTGGGCGCCGCGCACCGCGGCGCATTGATCTATATCAATAGCGCCGAAATCGAACTCAGCCTCATCGGGAGGAGGATCACGCAGCGTGATTTGGGGCAGCGGCGGCGTGCAACGAAAACCATGCCGGTGCAGCGGACAAACAGCGGAGGGATGGAGCGCCGGAGATCGATAAGCCGCCACGGGACGAAACGCGGATCGCGCGGCCGAGATCGGCCGCTCGCGATCGCGCCTTTTGCCTTGCGGGAAAGGCGCCGGATACCGCAGGCTTTGGCGCAACGACGCGTTTCGGGCCGGCCGAGCGCGCAGGAGCGCCAAGGGAGAGGGTCATGAAGGCCATCGGCGTCACCTCGGCCGCGGCGGTTGCCATCGCCGTGCTCTCGACCCCGACGATCGCGCCGTCCTTCGCGCAGGAGGCCGACCCTTTCCTCCGCATCGGCGACGGCGATGTCGGCGGTGTCGTCAGCGGACCGAACGGGCCGGAGGCGGGAGTCTGGGTCATCGCCGAGACCGACGAGCTTCCGACCAAGTTCGCCAAGATCGTGGTGACCGACGATCGCGGCCGCTATCTCATTCCCGACCTTCCCAAGGCGACCTACAGGCTGTGGGTGCGCGGCTACGGGCTGGTGGACTCGCCGAAACGCCAGAGCGCGCCCGGAAGGCGCGTTGACCTCGGCGCGGTGCTGGCGCCGAGCGCCGCGGCGGCGGCGGAATACTATCCGGGCATGTATTGGTATTCGATGCTCAAAATCCCGAACAAAAGGCAATTCCCCGGCACCGGCGACGGCGGCAACGGCATCGCCGAGGTGATGAAGACGCAGCACGATTGGATCGACACGCTCAAGAATTCCTGCCAATCCTGCCATGCGCTGGGCTCTCAGGGCGTGCGCAGGCTCTCCAAGGATCTTGGAACCTTCGACAATTCGACCGATGCGTGGACGCGGCGCGTCCAGTCCGGCCAGGCCATGTCCAACATGGCGCTGACGCTCTCGCGGTTCGGCGCGCAGAAGGCGTTGTCGCTCTTTGCCGACTGGACCGACCGAATCGCCGCGGGCGAGCTGCCCTTCGAGAAGCCGGCACGGCCTCAGGGCCTCGAGCGCAATGTCGTGATCAGCGCCTGGGAGTGGGGCAGCCAGAAGCACTATCTCCATGACGCCATCTCGACCGACAAGCGCAACCCGACGGTCAACGCCAACGGCCCGATCTATGGATCGCCGGAGGAGAGCACCGACCTCGTTCCGATCCTCGATCCCGTGCGCAACGAAGCCCGGGAAATACGGCATCCCTATCGCGACCCAAAGACGCCGTCGGCGCTGGATTTGCCGGCCGGCCCTTCGGTCTATTGGGGCGAGGAGCCGATCTGGGCTGGCCATGCCAGCATCCACAACCCGATCATGGACGAAAAGGGAAGGGTGTGGTTCACGGCGCGGATCAGGCCGGCGGCAAATCCGGATTTCTGCAAGGCTGGCTCGGACCATCCTTCGGCCAAGGTGGTGCCGCTCAAGGAATCGGCGCGCCAGCTTTCGATGTTCGATCCGAAGACGGGCAAGTGGTCGTTGATCGACACCTGCTTCACCACGCAGCATCTCTATTTCGCCAAGGACGCCAATGACACGCTGTGGACCAGCGCCGGCGCTCCGCAAAGCGGCGTCGTCGGCTGGCTCGACACCAGGATGTACGACGAGACCGGCGACGAGGCGAAGTCGCAGGGCTGGACGCCGATCATCCTCGACACCAACGGCAACGGCAAGCGCGACGCCTATGTCGAGGCAAACGAGCCGCTCGACCCAACCAAGGACAAGCGCGTGATGGCGGCTTTCTACGGCGTCCAGCCGAGCCCGGTCGACGATTCGATCTGGGGCCAGTCGATGGGCGTCGGATTCTCGCGCATGGACCAGCCGGGATACATCATCCGGCTCACGCCGGGACCCAATCCGCCGGAGACCGCGCTCTCCGAGATCTATCGGCCGCCGGAGGAAGGCTACGGCCCGCGCGGCATCGATGTCGACCTCAAAGGCGTCGTCTGGACGGTGCTCTCGAGCGGGCATCTCGCGCGCTTCGATCGCAGCAAATGCAAGGGGCCGCTCAACGGCCCTGCCGCGGCAAGCGGCAAGCTTTGCCCGGAGGGCTGGACGCTCTACCGCATGCCGGGGCCGCAATTCAGAGACGTGACCGACCCGGGCAGCGCCAATCATGCCTATTACGTTTGGGTCGATCGCTACAACACCTTGGGGCTCGGTCCGAACGTGCCGATCGCCTCGACGAATGGCGGCGAATCGCTCCTGGCGCTCGTCGACGAAAAGCCCGTGGAGCTTCGCATCCCTTATCCGATGGGCTTCTTCAGCAAGAACGTGGACGGGCGCATCGACGACCCGAACGCCGGCTGGAAGGGGCGGGGATTGTGGACGACTTTCGGCTCGCGCGCCGCCTTCCATGGCGAAGGCGGCAAAGAAGCGCGGCCCAGGGTGTTCAAGCTGCAGATGCGCCCCGACCCGCTCGCGCGCTGACCGAAGGAAAGAGGCGTTGAGGGCGGAGCGCCAGCTTGCTCACAAAGCGAGATAGCCGCCGTCGACCGGCAGCGTGACGCCCGTGACGTAGCGCGCCATGTCCGAGGCGAGGAACACCGCGACGGGCGCGATGTCCGCGGGCGTGCCGATGCGGCCCAAGGGGATGCGGCCCTCAAAGGTCTTCATATAGGCCGGGTTCTCGCGCGCATTGGCGTTGAGTGGCGTGGCGATGAGGCCGGGGCCGATGGCGTTGACGCGGATGCCGAGCGCCGACAGCTCGATGGCGAGCGGCTTGGTGAGCGCGCGCACGCCGCCCTTGGAGGCGGTGTAGGCGGCGGAATTCGGCAGCGCGACGAAGGACTGGATCGAGCCGATGTTGACGATCGCGCCCTTGCTCTCGCGCAGCTGGTCGAGGAAGGCCGTGGTCATGTTGTAGGGGCCGTCGAGATTGACGGCGAGCGTCGCGTCCCAATCGGCGCGCGCGCCGGCATCGCTCACCGCGCCGCGGCGGATGATGCCGGCATTGTTGACCAGCACCGAGACCGGGCCGAGCTCGCGGCGCACCGCGGCCGCCAATGCGTCGCAGGCGGCGCGGTCGGTGACGTCGCATTGAAAGGAGCGGGCAGCGCCGCCGATCGCGTGCGCGACGCGCGCGGCGGCTTGGCCGTCGATGTCGACGGCGATGATCCGCGCGCCGTGTTGCGCCATGCCCAGCGCGATGCCTTCGCCGATGCCGGACCCGGCGCCGGTGACGAGCGCCAGGCGACCCGCGAGCAACCCGTCCATGCGTCCCTCCCGCTGCCGTGGCGGGCAGTATAGCGCCGGGCGCGCCTGCGCGGGGAGCGTGCCTGCGGCCTCACCGGCACGGAGATCGACCGCGCCGCGGCGACGCTCCGCCGGCTCCGACGGCGTCTCGACGATCAGGCCGAGACGGCGATGCTTAAGCGCCTTCATCCGATCGCGGGGATCGTCGGCTTTATCACCATCCTCGCCTTCTGGCTTTCGACGGTGGTGTCGGAACTGTCCGGCTCGGCGGACATGATCACCGCGGTGAAGCAGGCGATTGCCCGGGGATTCCTGATCCTCGTGCCGGCGCTGGCCGCCACGGAAGCGTCCGGATTCCGCTTGGCCGGCGGCTCATCCGAGCCGAGGATCGCCCGCAAGAAGCGTCGCATGCGGTTCATCCCCGGAAACGGCGTTCTCATTCTGATTCCGGCCGTGCTCTGCCTGGGGAAGCTCGCCTCGCTGGGAGAGCTCGATGCGCTCTTCTACGCATCCAAGCCGTCGAGCCTGTCGCCGGCGCGGTCAATCTCGCGCTGATGTCGCTCAACATCCGCGACGGTCATCGCCTCGCCGGACGGCTGATCTGACCCCGAGCTGGCCGGCCCTCGGCCGCGCGAGGAAACGCCGCGCGCTTCGGCGAAAGAATCCTACCCGTCAGTCTCGGTCAAGGCGGCGTCGCGCAGCCCCTGGGCGAACTGCTCCCACCGGTCGGCAAGGGTGAAGAGCTTCTAGCGCAAATGCGGATCCTCGGTGCGCTCGGCCACTTCACGCAGCTTGCTCACCCTGTATCGGCATTCGGCAGCGACCGACAGTCCCATCGCAACAGTCATCGAGGCCTTTCTGGCGGTCAGTGGTTATCGCGGCAGGAGAAAGTGGCCCAAACGCTTTGCCCGCTCTCCAGCCGCACGCAATAGGTCACCGGCAGCGCGCCGAGGGTGATGTCCTCGACGACGCTGCGGAGCTCGGCCTTGGCCTGCCGCCGGTACCAGACCTTGACGCCGATGGCGTAATAGGTTCACCGGCCGATACCTTCTTGGGAGCTAAGTCGCGGTTTTTTCTCGCTTCGGTTGCGAGAAAAAGGTTAATCGCCGCACCGCGCGGATACCGTTGAAAGAGCTTTCCCGCATCGCACCTCCGCAGCCCGGCCGCAAGCAGGCGAGGGACTTAAATCCCTAAACGGAAAGGGAAAGTTCGTCACTCAGCCGCTGGCGGCTCGGCCCTGACAGCGGATCAAACGAACGCCGTTCATCCTCGCCTAGGGATGTATACGAAAAAGTGTAATATTAACCCTTTTTCTAGGTGTAGACCATTGTATGGTTAACTAGCTATCCCCAGGGGCCGCGCCGCCGCGGTGCCGGGGCGAAGGGGCGGCTCCGCCGCGGCTGGAGCATCGCCACGCCTCGCCGACGGAAGAACGGCACTAGCAGCACGCCCAGGACGAAGCCGCCGACATGCGCCCAGAAGGCGACGCCGCCCTCACCCGCCTGGGCGGCAAGGCCGCTTGCCAGCTGCATCAGGAACCAGAGGCCGAGCAGGATTACCGCCGGCACGCTGATGAGGCGCACGAAGATGAAGATCCAGACAAGGACGACGACATTGGCGCGGGGATAGAGCATGAGATAGGCGCCGAGCGTGCCGGCAATGGCGCCGCTGGCGCCGATCATCGGCACTTCGGAGGCGGGATCGGTGAAGGCCTGGGTCAGCGCCGCGGCGATGCCGCAGAGGAGATAGAAGACGAGATAACGCGCGGCGCCGAACGCGCCCTCGACGCCGCGGCCGAACAGCCAGAGAAACAGCATGTTGCCCAGAAGATGCAGCCAGCTTCCATGCAGGAACATGCTGGTGACCAGCGTCGCCCAAGGGGGCACGTGCGCGAGGTGGTGTGGCAGCTCCGCCGTGCCGAACAGCACCGCCGGCACCATGCCATAGGCGAAAGCGATGACGCGCTCGGCGCGCGCGCCCTGGCTCTCCTGCCAGAGGAAGACGATGGCGCACAGCGCGATGAGGCCATAGGTGACCGCCGGGAGGCGCCCGGGCGGATGGTCGTCGTAAAGCGGCAGGACGAGCATCGTTCGCTAGGCGCCTGTCCGCGCCATCGCCGCGCGGCCCCAGCCGACGGCGGCATAGACCAGCGGCGTGGTCAGGCTCGCGATCACCAGCTTGACGAGATATTGGCCGGCGATGGTGGGCAGCAGCGGCGCCGTGCCGGCAAAGGCGATGGTGATGAAGATTGCGGTGTCGATGAGCTGGCCCAGGAGCGTGCTGCCCCAGCTTCTGAGCCACAGCAGCTCGCCGCCGAGGCGAGTGCGCTTCAGCAGGAAGAAGCCCCAGACGTCGAGATGCTGGCCGACGAGATAGGCGGTCCAGCCGCCGGCCAGCAGGCGGGGCACGGAGCCCAGCACGTGCTCGAATTCCGGCTGATGAGTCCAGACGGGAGCGGCGGGGAGATGGATGGCGAGCTCGAAGAAGGTCACCGAAAGCGCCATGGCGCCAAGGCCGAGATTGACGACAAGTCGGGCCTGGGCGCGGCCGAACAGCTCGGCGATCGAGCCCAGGAGAACGAAGCTCAGCATATAGCTAATGACGGTGGCCGAGGCGGCAAGCTCGAGCGGCAAGGCGATGAGCTTCGAGCCGGCGACATTGCTAGCGATGACCAGGCTCGTATGGATGGTCAGCAGCACGACGAAGACGCGGAGGTTTCTGTCGGTGAGCGCGACCGGCGCGGCCTGAGTCATGTTTTGCCCTCGCTCCTGTCATGCCCTGTCGGCAACGGCTTGTCGAGAACCTCCGAGCTGCTGGAAAAGCCGCCGAGCTAGAGCATGTTTCGCTCAGCCGGAATCGTCCGCGAACCGATATCCCTCCCCCGTCAGGGGGATCGAGCCGCGAAGTGGATCGATGGCAGCGCCCGCGCGATTTCGCAACACGAAACCGCCGCCGCCGGCAGACGTTCAGAGCGCGGCGATCACGCGGCGAAGCCGCTCGCGCACTTCCTCGGCGGCGCGCCCCAAGGCGGGATTGTCGATCGCCATCATCGAGGCGACGGGATCGATCGCGGCGATCTCGATCTTGCGGTCGGGCGTCTCCTGCACGACCAGGTTGCAGGCCAGCATGGTGCCGACCTTGTCTTCGAGTTGCAGCGCCTCATGGGCGAGCCTGGGATTGCAGGCGCCGAGGATACGGTAAGCGCGGAAGTCGACGCCGAGCTTCTTCTTCAGGGTGTCCTTGACGTCGATCTCGGTGATGATGCCGAAGCCTTCCTGCTTCAGCGCCTCGGTGGCGCGGCGCACCGCATCCTCGAAGCTCGTCGCTAGCGTCTTGCTGAAATAATAGGTCATCGCCGCCTCCTTGCCGTTTCGGTCATTGCGCCGCGCTCTTGGGCCTGAACTTGTCGATGCCGAGCACCTTCATGACGATCCGCTCATAGGCGGGCTCGCTCGTTCCCTTGCGCACCTTGCGCAGGAAGTACTTCTCGAAGGCGACCTTCGCCAGATGCACCCAAGAGCCTGTCCGGCCCAGTTGACGTTGCGCGGCGGGATCTGCGGCAGCGCCACGAAGGCGATGCCGCTGTCGCCGAAATCGGCGAGCCCAA
>JASHRZ010000085.1 GCA_030037055.1 Alphaproteobacteria bacterium | reverse complement strand
CTCTTCGTCTCGATCATTTTGCATGAGATGGCGCATTCTCTCGTCGCGCGCCGGTACGGAATTCCCATCCGCGGCATCACCCTCTTCATCTTCGGCGGGGTCGCCGAGATGGACGGCGAACCCGAGAATGCGCGCTCCGAATTTCTCATGGCGCTGGCAGGGCCGGTCGCCAGCCTGACATTGGCGCTGGCGCTGTTCTTTCTGGCCGGCTGGGGCCAGGATAGGATGCCTGCGGCGGCCAATGGCGTTTTTCGGTATCTCGCCATCATCAACGGCGCGCTGGCGATCTTCAATCTGATCCCGGCGTTTCCGCTCGACGGCGGTCGCATGCTGCGCGCCGCGCTCTGGGCATGGCGCGGCGACATCCTCGATGCGACCCGGATCGCGGCCGGCGCGGGGAATTTCTTCGGCATCGTTCTGATCGTGTTGGGAGTCCTCAGCGTCGTGAGCGGCGACTTCGTCGGCGGCATGTGGCGTTTCCTGATCGGCATGTTTCTGCGCGGGGCGGCCGAGGCCAGCTACCAGCAGACGGTGACGCAACGCACGCTGAGCGGCATAGCCGTGTCTCAGGTGATGACGCCGATGCCGATCGCCGTCACCCCCGAATTGTCGGTTGCCAACTTCATCGATGACTACGTCTATCGCTGGCATCACCGCGTCTTCCCGGTCGAGCGAGAGGGATTGCTCGTGGGGCAGATCGGAACGCAGGAGGCGGCCGCGCTCGATCGCGCGCTGTGGCCAACTACTTCGATAGGCCGCGTTATGCGACCCTGCTCACCGGACCAGGTCGTCGGCCCCGAGCTCGACGTGATCGCCGCCCTGAGACGCATGCAGCGAAGCGGTTTCACGCGTCTTTTCGTCGTCGAGGAGGGAAGGCTGCGCGGGGTCGTAACGCTGCGTGACATGCTTGAGCTGTTGTCGACCAAGATCGAGCTCGATGGTGCTCGACAAATCCACGGCGGCGCGCGCCGCGACCTCGGCTATTCCGAGCCTATGGCGTTTCAGGGCTGGGTCGATCGGCAGCGGGAGAGCGGCCTTTGAAGCCCCGGCATTTTCTCCTCCCGGTTCCGCTGCTTGTCGCGGCCGGCGCCTTTGCAGCGGGCATCGACAATGACGATGCCGCAAGAGGGCACGCCCTGGCGCGGGCGTGGTGCGCAAGTTGTCATGCCGTGGAGCCGGGCGCTCCCAAAGCGCCGTCTGGGGACGTGCCGAGCTTCACCGCCATCGCGGGCGTGCCCACCACTACCTCGCCGGCGCTGCATGCCTTCCTTTCAACCCCGCATGGCAAAATGCCCGATATCAAGCTCACGAGCGGGGAGATCGACGCCGTGGTGGCCTATATCCTTAGCCTCAAGGATAAATGACAGCGCAGGAACACGCTGTGGATTGAGGCACATCAATTCGCCGCCCGGCGGGATGACATAGCTTCAAGCGGAGGACGGCGATGCGATGTCCCGGCTCGACGAGGAAACCGGGCTTTGGGAGCGCCAGCCGCGCCCCGAAGGAGGCGGTACTGATGGTGATATCCTCAAGACCCGAAGATGATCGTACGGTGCTGGCATTTCCCTCGGCGCCGCGGCCTGCGGCAGCGCCGCCGACGCCTTCGGCGGCGCATACCGAAACCGACACCGATGCGGCGCGCAGCGAAATCGTCGATCGGCTCCTCCATGCCTGGCAGGGGCGGCTTACATCCTTCCTGTCTCCGGCCGCGCTGCTGCTTCCCTTCGCCGATTGGGCGGTCCACTTGGCGAATGCGCCGGGCAAGCAGGCGGCGCTGATCGAGAAGGCTGTGCGCAAATGGGTCCGCTTCGGCCTTTATCTCGGCCGTGCCGCCGCCGATAAGGACACGCCGCCCTGCATCGAACCTCTCCCTCAGGACCTTCGCTTCGCCGGCGACGCCTGGCGCGAGCCGCCGTTCCGCCAGATCTACCAGGCCTTCCTATTGCAGCAGCAATGGTGGCACAACGCCACTACCGACATTCGCGGCGTCGCGGCCAGCGACGAACGCGTTGTCGCCTTCGCCGTCCGCCAGATCCTGGACATCTTCTCGCCATCGAATTTCGTGCTCACCAATCCGGAGGTACTGCGCCAGACTCTGGCGGAAGGCGGGCAGAATTTCGTTCGCGGCGCTCTCCACATCATCGAAGATTGGGAGCGCGCGGTGGCCGGACGAAGGCCGGTCGGCACGGACGCCTTTCAGCCGGGCCGCGACGTTGCCGTAACGCCGGGCAAGGTCGTTTACCGCAACGACCTCATCGAGCTCATTCAGTACGCGCCGACGGCGCAGGCGGTGCATCCCGAGCCCGTGCTGATCGTGCCGGCCTGGATCATGAAATACTATATTCTCGATCTCTCGCCCGACAACTCGCTGGTGCGTCATCTCGTGGAGAGCGGCTTCACCGTCTTCATGATCTCCTGGCGCAATCCGACGTCGGAGCAGCGCGATCTCGACATGGACGACTACCGCCGCCTCGGCGTTCTTGCCGCGCTCGAGGTCATCGGCGCGATCTGCGGCAACGCGCCGGTTCACGCCTGCGGCTATTGCCTTGGCGGCACGCTGCTGGCGATCGCCGCTGCGGCGATGGCGCGTAACGGCGACAACCGGCTGAAGACGCTGACGCTTTTTGCGGCTCAGACCGATTTCAGCGAGGCCGGCGAGCTCACCCTCTTCACCAACGAGAGCCAGATCGCCTATCTCGAGGACACGATGTGGGAGCAAGGCTATCTCGATGCCCGTCAGATGGCCGGCGCCTTTCAGCTCCTGCGTTCCAACGACCTCATCTGGTCCCAGATCGTGCGCCAGTATCTCAAGGGCGAGCGCGTGCGCATGACCGACCTCATGGCGTGGAACGCCGACGCCACGCGTCTGCCCTATCGCATGCATGCGGAATATCTGCGCCGGCTGTTCCTCGCGAACGACCTCGCCGAAGGGCGTTATATCGTCGACGGCCGTCCCGTGGCGCTGTCCGACATCCGAACCCCGGTCTTTGCTGTCGCAACGCTCTGGGATCACGTGGCGCCCTGGCGATCGGTGCACAAGATTCACCTGCTTTGCGATGCCGATATCACTTTCGTTCTCACCTCCGGCGGTCACAACGTGGGTATCGTCAATCCGCCCCCCGCCGCCGGACGAAGCTACCAACGCGGCCACCGCCCGGCCGACGGCCATTATGTCGACCCCGACACCTGGATCGCAGCAAACCCGGTGCAGCAAGGCTCATGGTGGCCGGCCTGGTCAGCGTGGCTCGCGGAGCAGTCATCGCCGTCGGCAGGCCCGCCGTCCCTGGGGGCGACGGCAAAAGGTTATCCGCCTCTCGCCGACGCGCCCGGCCAATATGTCCTCGCCGATTGACGGCCAAGGGTGAGCACTTCCAGGAATCGCGCGCCTGCCGGTTGATCCGCTTGAATTCCCGACGCGAGGCCTGGCTGCGGATCCAGGTCGATGCGGGCCCGACGGCTATGGCCGAATCTCAATAGGAGTGCCGTCGTCGGTCGCCTGCCATATCTCCTCGATGGCGGTGTTGCCCACGGCGATGCAGCCATTGGTCCAGTCACGAAAGAAGCGCACCGGATCCGTATGGCCGAACCGCGCCGGCATTCCGTGGATGAGAATGTCACCGCCCGGACGCACCTTCGCGACAGTCGCGCGTGCCTCGTCTTCGGCGCTGGGATAGGAGATGTGAAGCGCTAGGTGATAGGGGGTATCTGTAAAGCGGTAGTCTATGACATAAACGCCCTCAGGCGTACGGCCGTCGCCGCGCCGCCGCTTTGGCCCTTTCGGGTGTCGTCCGAGCGCGATGGGATAGGATTTGAGCACGACCCTGTCGCGCAACAGCAGCAGTTGCCGCTTGGCCTTGAGCACGAGGATGCGATCGGCCTTGCCCGGCGCCTGCGCCATGGCCGGCGACGGCGCCCAAAGCGCGAGCAGCGCCATCAGGCCGAACCCGAGAACGGGGTGACGCCTCAGAGGCGACATAAGCTACGTTTTCCCGCCGAACGCCGCTTGCCGTCAAACCGATTCTCGGCATTGATTTTCGTCAATGCGGTGCCAGCGGCAATCGCGTGGCCTAAGTGTCAGAGGGAGGATCAGCAATGCGGCCGGTGCGCTTTTTGGCGGTTGCGGCCCTTGCACTAATGTCGGCGGCGGCGCCGCCGCTCATCGGCATTCCCACGCGCTATGTCACGCAGGAGGAGGACACGCTCCTCGATGTCGCCCGCGCTTATGACGTGGGTTATGTCGAGATGCGCGCCGCCAATCCCGGTGTGGACCCCTGGCTGCCGGGCAAAGGAAGAGAGCTGATCGTGCCGACGCAGCACCTCCTGCCGGACGCCCCCCATCGCGGCATCGTTATCAATCTCGCCGAGCTCAGGCTCTACTACTTTCCGGACAAGGGCGAGCCGCGCAGCTTTCCCCTCGGCATCGGCGGCGAAGGCAAGGAGACGCCCGTCGGCCGGACGCGGATCGCTGCCAAGCGCCCGCATCCGGTCTGGATTCCGACGCCCTCGGAGCATGCGGAGAATCCCGACCTGCCGCAATCGATAGGACCCGGGCCCGACAATCCGATGGGCGAGTACGCGCTCTATCTCGGCTGGAAAGGCTACGCCGTGCACGGTACGAACAAGCCCTACAGCATCGGCCGGCGCGACAGCCACGGCTGCATCCGCATGTATCCCGAGGATATCGAATGGCTCTACCGGACGGTCGCGATCGGCACGCCCGTGACCGTGGTCGATCAGCCGGCGAAGGTGGGCTGGTCCGGAGGCGAGCTTTACCTCGAGGTTCATCCGACGCAGCAGGACGCAGATGCCCTGGAGCAGAAGGGCGTGCCCCTATCGACGCTTGCGAGCGATGCCGACGACCTGATCGTGAAGACGGCCGGCTTCGATGCCGGTCGGCTCGACTGGTACACGATTCATTTGGCGGAAATCCGGCGCGACGGCATCCCGCTCCAGGTGACCAGACCGGTCCCCTATTGACGCTGTCAAGCCGGGATCCCTCGTGCTCGCAGGGGCGGGAGACCTGCAATTGGCCGTCGAAGGCTGCGGGAGGATCGATCCCGTCAATTGGAAAAACGCCCATCGAAACGTTCTCACCTGTGAAGCCGCATGCCGTGAAAAATTCGGCCAGGACGCAATGCCTGATGAAGCGCCGAGCCAGGCATCAAAGAGCTTCCCTGATCGGCAAATCCTGCCGACCAAACGGGACACCGCCGCCGGATATGGTGCGGAATTTCACCATCGGCGCGCGGCACGGTTGTTGCTTTCGGGACGGTGAAGGAGTGGCTTCGGTCGCATGGCATTACCGGCCAAGCCGCCCAGAGGAGACTTATATGTCGGTCGCTCGCATCTCGACCCCAGCCCCTCCTGCCTTGCGCCCTCAAGCGCTGCAATTCCCGGCCCGGCGCCAGCAACACGTTGCGGGACACCAGGCGCAAACGCAGGCCAACGGGCTGCCAAAATCGGCCTTGAATCCGTCGAACGCGGCAAAGACCGGCAGGACCATGGCCGGGGCCGCGTCGAAGCGCATCCTCAATCTGCATCTCTAAGACGACGAAAATACGCCGCGAGCGCCGGCCCCGCCGGCATCGGCCTGCAGGCTCCTGGTAGCTTGCCTGCCAGATGCAAGACCCGCGATCGTGGCGGTCTGCTTCTATTGTCGCGGCTGAAGGTAGGAGGCGTATGGCAATATCCACGTCCGCCGATGGGTGGCGTATCCGACCGGCGACCGTCCTGGCGCTGCCGCACGACGAGGCGCTGGCGATCCGGCTGCTGGCACGGGCGCGGCGCCAGCTGATGCGGGGACCGCCACCTGGCCGAAGTGATAAAGGGGGTGGGGCCTTGCACCTATCGCCGTCGGCCCGGCGGCTTTCCCAGTTCTTCCACGCCATTTTGCGCCAGCAGCCTTCCGGCAAGGCGGCGGCCGCCATGCCCGGCGCCTGCTCCATGCCTGCGGCGGCCGGGCAACGCTCGACGATGCCGCCTTCGCCTCGGGCGTCTTGCGGCAGAAGCGCGAGTACCTCGGTGGGCTCGCCGCCGCCGCGCTCGCTGCCCCGGCGCTTTTCGCCGCGCTCGAGCAACTCCCCGATGAGGCGGCGATCGCCGCGCTTAGCGCGTCAAGGGCATCGGCTGCTGGACGGCGGAAATGTAGCTGATCTTCTCGCTCGGCCGGCTTGACATACTGCCGCTCGGCGCCGTCTCGATTCGGGCCGCGATCGCCGACGTCTACGGCGTCTCGCGGGAAGCGCCCGCCGCCAGGCTCACCCGGCTCGCCGAAGCCCGGCGGCCCTGCCGCAGGATTGCCTGCTGGTATTTCTACGCTCATCTCGACCGGGTCAAACAACGCGCCAACGCAAGTTAAGGCGTCATTACGAAATGTTTCGGGCGAATACTTGGCGTCGATCTGGTTTCTTTTGGAACGCGTTAACGGTTTATCAGCAAAGTTGGTTAATGCTAAGGCTTGGCTCAGGCTTCGTACGCCAAGGCCAGGAGGTTTTGCATCTTGCGCGTTTGGCTGCAGCAAGGAAGAGCGGGGAATGCTCCAGGGCGCTTGCCGTTGCGCCGGTCGTTGGTCGGCGGGCGGTCGCGAAGTGGCTGGCGCGCAGCGATGGCGGTGCGATCGTCGGCGACGTTTTCCCTCGGCCCCTGTCGCGGCCGGGCGGGGGGTGAAACGGCTTGCCAGGGGCTCCCTGAGCCGGTAGGGTCGTCATGATAAATCGCGGGAAAGGTCAGAAACCCGCAATTGTCCCGCCGCAGGCGCCGCGCTGGCGCGGGAAACTGTTTGCGTTCTTTCGGTTCCGTTCACCGAGTGTCCTCGTGGGGGGGACCACGCTGCCTTCTGGTGCGTATGTCGGCCGGGGGCCTGGCAGCGTTGGCGTAGAAAAAAACGGAGGGGATTTGCTCGGCCCATTGCTGAAATCAACCCTGCGGCTGTTCTCTGAGCGCCAGATCCTGGTTCGAGCCGAAGGGCGCGTGAGCTACATCAGGCTCAGCCGGCGCACGCAGCTGGGGATAGTGTTGGGTGGCGTCGCGGCCATCGCCGTGGTCGTTTACGGGCTTATGAGACTGCCGGAGCGCGGTGCCGCGCAGTCCGCGAGCCTTGCCGCGGCGCTCCAGGCGCAGGTCGAGGCGCTGCAGCGCCAGCTTGGCGCCGCCAGCGCGCGGCAGGCCAAGGACGAGGAAGCCGCCGCGATCGCCCAGAGTGCTGCGATCGCGCAGAGTAAGGCGGCGGTCGACGAGGCGGAGACGCGGGTCAAGGCGCTCGAGGAGGCACGCGACCGCGCCGTCGCCGAAGAGACCGAGCTGCAGCGCCAGCTCGCCCAGGCGCAAGAGGTGGCAAGCAGCCGATCCCAGAGTATGGCGCAGCTTAACCGCGCGCTCGACGCCAATCGCGGCGAGTTGCGTCAGTCCGATGCGCAGCGCCAGGCGCTGCAGGCGCGCGTCCATCAACTGGAGGGCGAGCTCGAAAGCGCCAATGCCCGCACTAACCAGGCCAAGGCCGATCTCGTCGGCAACGAGCGTAAGTTGCAGCAGCTCGCCGCCGAACATGACATGACGCTCTCCGAGCGCGACCGCCTCCAGGCGCGGTTGAGCGAGCTGCAGAGCCGCGGCTCGACCTCGGCGCCGGCCGCTCCAAGCGCAGCAGACGGCGCCGCGGCCGTGCCGACCGCGCCGCAGCGCACGATCGCGGACCGCCCGTCGGATCAGCGCAGCGAGAACGCGCCCGCGGCGGGCGGCAGCGGCGAGATCGAGCAGGTTCTCGCCTCGACCGGCGTCGACGTTGAAAAGCTGTTGGGACGGCTGAATTCGGTGCCCCAGGGCCAGGGCGGCCCCTATGTCGCGCTCGACAGGAAGCGCCTGGTCGGCGCCGATGCGCGCGGCGAGGAGCTACAGAACATCCTGAAGCAGCTGCCGCTGGCGGCGCCGCTGGCGCATTACAGCCTGGCGAGCGAGTTCGGCAGCCGTGTCGATCCGCTCAACCGCCGGCAGGCCTTCCATACGGGCCTCGATCTCGTGGCGCCCTATCGCAGCGCGGTCTACAGCACCGCGCCTGGCACGGTGATCTTTACCGGAGTGAAAGACAATTACGGCAAGGTCGTCGAGATCGACCACGGCCACGGTATCGTCACCCGCTACGCCCACCTCCACCGTTTCGTGGTGGCGCGCGGCCAGAAGGTACCGGCGCATTTTCAGGTCGGAGAGCTCGGAAGCACCGGCCGGAGCACGGGACCGCATCTCCACTACGAGGTACTCGTCAACGGCACGGCGCAGGACCCCGAAAAATTTTTGCAGGCGGGCAAGAATGTGGTTCAAGCAAACGGGAATTGAGCAAAGCGAGCGGCAAGGTCCTCCGAGCCGCCCTGCGGCTCCATCGATCCTCAGCAGCGACCTCAAGATCGAAGGCGACATCGTCAGCCAGGGCGAGCTGCATATCAGCGGCTCGGTCAAGGGCGATGTGGTCGCGCGCAAGCTGACGCTCGGCGAGGGCGGCTCGATCACCGGCGCGGTCGAGGCCGACGTTGCGGTCATCGCCGGTAATCTGGCCGGTCGACTCACTGCCAGTTCCGTCGTGCTGGCGCGTACCTCCCGCGTCGTCGCGGACGTGACGCATGTCTCGCTATCGATCGAGCAGGGCGCGGTCTTCGAAGGTTTCAGCCGCCGCGTCGACACGATCGAGGCGGTAGCCGAGGACACGAGCCGCACGCCGCGCCTCAGTGCGCCGTCCCGCAGCGAGCCGAAGCCGGCCTAATTAAAGCCGCTGGCGCCCGCGCCGGTCATCCCGCCGGCGAGCGCGCTCATGAAAGTCTCGCGATCAACGTTGCCGCCCGAAGCGACGACGGCGACGGTCTTGTCCTTGGCGTCGAGCTGGCCGGCGAGGATCGCCGCTAACGCCGCAGCGCCCCCAGGCTCGACCACCAGTTTCAACTCGGCGAAAGCCACCGCCATGGCACGCATGACATTGGCGTCGCTTACCGCGAGCCCGCCCGCAAGCAGGCGGCGATGGATCGCGAAGGTGATCTCGCCTGGCATCGGCGCCAGCAGCGCATCGCAGATCGAGCGTGAAGCGGGATCGTTGGCCAGACGTTCACCGGCCGCGAGCGAGCGGCGCAGATCGTCGGCCGCCTCCGGCTCGGCGCTGTAGATCCGCGTGCCCGGGCTTTCCGCGGCCAGCGCCAGCGCGCAGCCGGCGACGAGCCCGCCGCCGCTTGCCGGCACCACCAGCGCGTCGAGCCTGGTGCTGAGCGCGGCGGCCTGCGCTGCGATCTCGAGCCCGACGGTGCCTTGGCCGGCGATGACGCGCGGGTCGTCATAGGGTGGGATGAGGCTTGCGCCGCGCTCGGCGGCAAGGCGTGCGCCGATCGCCTCGCGACTCTCGCCCCAACGGTCGTAGAGCACCACCTCGGCACCGTAGCCGCGCGTCTTCGCCACTTTGACCGCCGGCGCGTCGGCCGGCATGACGATGGTCGCGGGGATGCCGAGAAGCTGCGCCGCCGCGGCCACGCCTTGGGCATGATTGCCGGAAGAATAGGCGACGACGCCGGCGCGGCGCTGGCGCTCGTCGAGCTGCAGCAGGGCGTTCATCGCGCCGCGGAACTTGAACGAGCCGGTGCGTTGCAGCGTCTCCGCCTTGACCAGGAGCCGAAAGCCGAAACGGGCGTTGAGCAGCGGCGCTTCCAGCAGCGGCGTCAGCACCGCGCGGCCGGCAAGCCGCTCGGCGGCGGCGCGAAGATCGCCAATGTCCGGCAGGCTCTTAGAAGCGGCGGATGAAGTCATCGACGGCGGCGGCTGCTTCGGGCTCGTTGAGCGTCGGTGCGTGGCCGGCATTGGGCACGCTAACACGCAGCAGGTCGGGCTTGGCAAGCGCCATGCGCTCGAAGGTGTCGACCGCGAGCACGTCGGACAGCGCGCCGCGCAACGCCAGGGTGGGGATGCGCCCGAGCGCCCGGAAATAGGGCCAGAGGTCCGGCACCGCGCCGGCCGAGCGCGCCAGCGGCTTCGCCAGCGCGAGGTCCCAATCGAAATGCAGCCTGCCGTCCGCGCCCTCGCGGAAGGTGCCGCGCGCCATTTTGAGCCAGCCCTCCTCGGTGCGGATCGACAGGTTCGGCAGCAACTCGCGCAGATAACGCACGGCGCTCGGCCAATCCGGCTGCGGATGGTCCCGGCGGATATAGGCGAGGATGCGGCCGACGCCGCCTGGGATCACCTCGGGGCCAAAATCGTTGAGCACGACGGCGCCGAGCGCCGTCGGCTTGAGCACGGCGAGCCCCATCGCGAGCGCCGCGCCCAGCGAGGTCCCGATGACGACGACGCGATGGAGGCCGGCCGCGGCGATCAGATGCGTTATGTCGTTGGCGTATACGAAGGGTTCGTAATTGCGCCAGTTGCGATCGTAGGCCGAGCGGCCGCGGCCGCGATAGTCGAGCGCGAGGACGCGCCGCTCGCCGGCATGGCGCGCCGCCAAATCGGCGAAATCGGCGCTGTTGCGGACGATGCCGCTAAGGCAGATCAGCGGCAGGCGCGGCGACAAGGGATCGCCATAGTCGCGGAAATAGAGGCGGAGCCCGTCCTGCGCCGTGATATGCCGCTCGCGAAACGCGGTCATAAGCCGAGCAGCGCCGGCAGCGCGTCGAGGCTCCCGATCTCGGCGAGGGGCTGGACCGGCAGCCGCTCGCGCGGTGCGCCGGTGCGGTTGGCCCAGACCGAGGCGAAGCCGAAGCCCGCCGCGCCGGCGGCGTCCCAGCCGTTGGATGAGACGAAGCAGATCTGCGCGGGCGCTAAGCCGAGGCGGTCGACGGCGAGCTGGTAGACACGCCGGTCGGGCTTGTAGGTGCCGACTTCCTCGACCGAGATGAGATGGTCGAGGAGCTTGCCGAGCCCGGCAGACCCGACCGCGGCGGCGAGCATGCGCGGCGAGCCGTTGGAGAGGATCGCCGCCGGTCGCCCGGCGCGCCGCAACGCCTCGAGCACGGCGCGCGCATCGGCAAAGGCCTGGAGGTTGAGGAAGGCGTCCATCAGCCGCTCGCGCAGCCGATCGCCGGCGATGCCGAGCGCCGCCAGTGCGAAATCGAGCGACTCGCCGGTGACCTGCCAAAACTCGGCGTGTCGGCCCATCAGGCTGCGCAGCCAGGTGTATTCGAGCTGCTTGGTCCGCCACAGCGCGGCGAGAGCATCCGCCTTGTCGCCCAGGGCGTCGCGGCAGCGCGCTGACGCAGAGACGACATCAAACAAGGTGCCGTAGGCGTCGAAGACGCAGGCGGAGGTTGCAGCGAGCGGAGGGTGAGTCAAGGCGAATCTCCCCGGGATCGGGAAGGGCATAGCGACGGCGCGGTCACCGTTTCAAGTCGCTGGCGAGCGAGAAGGCGAGGCCGTGATCGCCGAGCCGCAGGCGGTACATCTGCAGGTTCTCGAGCACGCGCTGCACGTAGTTGCGCGTCTCGCCCAGCGGAATCGATTCGATCCAGTCGACCACATCGGCGTTCTTGGCGCGGGGATCGCCGTAGTCGCGGATCCACTGGCGCACGCGTGACGGGCCGGCATTGTAGGCGGCGATCGCCAGCACGTAGGAGCCGGAGAAGTCGC